>NZ_CP038255.1:1540833-1842500 GCF_004564135.1 Terasakiella sp. SH-1
ATCAGCAATCCTGTTGATCTGGGGGCTAATGCTGATGGCAATATTTACGCCCAAGCCTATGAGATTGTGAAAACCAGTAAAGAAGCAGACTGTATTCTCTTCCTCCATGCCCCAAATAAGCATTGCGACAGCACACAATGTGCACAAAAACTGGCAGAGGCCCATAAAAAGCTAAAGGGTCATATTCTGACCTGTTGGGTGGGCGAAGAGAGCATTAAACAAGCCCGCAAGGTTTTTGAAGAGAATCAAATTCCGACTTATACCTCTCCACGTATGGCAATCACGGCCTTTATGCATATAGTGCAGTATCTGGAAAACCAGGAAATGTTGATGGAGACCCCCCAACGTGTTCCCGCAGATATTAAACCGGCTCGCCTTAAGGTGCGTAAAATTATTGATGAGGCGCTGTCTCGTGGTGAGAACTGGCTAAAAGAAACAGATACCAAACAAATCCTGAAAGCTTATGGCATTGATACGGTCGAATCCCACTTTGTGACCTCTATGGAAGAAGCCCGTAAAACTGCTTGCGAGATCGGGTTTCCGGTTGTGGTCAAAATCATCTCACAAGATGTTGTGCATAAATCAGATGTGGGTGGTGTCGTTCTGTCTTTAACCACAGAACAAAGTGTCGAAGACGCTATTTGCGGGATCAAGGAGCGCGTAACGGCCTACAATCCCGATGCTGTGATTGATGGTTATATTGTGCAAAAAATGGTCTCTATGCCTATGGCACACGAATTAATTGCCGGGATGACCCATGACCCGGTTTTCGGCCCTGTCATGTTATTTGGTGAAGGTGGCACCGCAACTGAACTGATTGGTGATCGTGCCATTGCCTTGCCCCCCTTAAATATGGGATTGGCCAAAGATGTAATTTCACGCACGAATATCAGCCGCCTGCTTGATGGTTATCGCGACCACCCCGAAGTGGATAAGAATGCCCTGTGTCAGCTGTTAATCGAACTTTCTGAAATCTGCATTGATTTCCCGGAAATCCTTGAAATGGATATCAACCCGATCTTTAGTTCAAAAGATGGGGCACTGGCTGTTGATTCCAGAATGCGTATTCAGGAATGTACAAAAAAATTCCCTAACCGTCGTCTTGCTATTCGCCCCTACCCGGCAGAACTGGAAGAAAGCTTCACCTTGCGCAATGGCCGCGAAACCTTGATACGCCCCATTCGCCCGGAAGACGAACCCGCCCATAATGAATTTATGACGAAAATTTCACCCGAAGATATTCGCTTCCGTTTCTTTGGCTCTGTGCGCAAACTCCCACACAGTGAAATGGCCCGACTGACCCAAATTGACTATGACCGGGAAATGGCCTTTATCGCCCAGGCCCCCCATGAAGAAGATGGTCACATGGAAACACTGGGGGTCGTTCGTACAGGAACCGACCCCAATAATGATGAAGCCGAATATGCCATTTTAGTGCGCTCTGACCTTAAAGGGCAGAAACTGGGCTGGAAACTGCTCAACAAAATGATTGAATATTGCCGCTCACGCGGGACAGCTTACTTCACAGGACAGATTTTACGCGAAAACAGGCCCATGCTGGATATGGTCAAAGCCATGGGGTTTGAAGCCCATACAATCATGGAAGAAGATATCGTCGAAGTGCGCCTTAAATTACAAAAGTAACATTTTAATAAACTTTTCGATTTATAGTGTAAGCAAGAGTTTGACGTAAGGCACTGTTACAATTAATATCTACTCTCAGTGCACGATAATTAATCTGGAGGTCGATCCCGTGCGGGCTCGTTATTTCATCAGCACCTGTATTGGTGCGTTGATGGCATTTTCTGCCACAACTGAAACGCTTGCTGCCAGTCTGGAAACAGAACTGAGCAATATGCTTGTCGACCACCCCAAACTAAAAGCTGCGCAAAAGACAACACAATCTGCCACAAAAAACATTGATGTTCAGGAAGCGGCTCAAATGCCAACGGTTTCTGTTACAAGCGACTATGGCTATGAATGGATAACCAACCCAACAGAACGCAGTAATTCTGATGGCAAGGACGATTCATCCATGATGCGTCAAACAGCAGGCATCACCGTAACACAAAACCTGTTTGATGGTTTTGCTAAAAACTCAAATGTGCGCAAGGCCCGCTTAAGCAAAGAAGAACAAAGCTTTGAAGAAAACAAAGAAGAACAGACACTGCTTCTGGAAGGCATTGAAACCTACCTGAATGTTCTCAAGCATGCACGTCGCATTGATTATGCCAAAGAAAATGAAGCCAATATCCGCACACAAATGGAATTGGAAGATGAACGGGTTCGCCGTGGGTCTGGTATCGGTATTGATGTTCTCAATGCGAAATCACGCCTTCAAACGGCAAAAGATAAACGCGTCGAATATGAAGGTAATTTGGCAAAAGCGGCTGACCAATATATGCAAATTTTTGGTCATGCCCCCGATATTGCTGCGATGGTTGACCCCAACCCGCCGCTGGATTTAATCCCGCAAACGATGGATGAAGCCATTGAAATTGCGCTTAAAACAAACCCGCAATTACTAAAACAAGACGTAACAGCTGAAATTGCCAAAGAAAACAAACGGACCGTTCAGGCGGAATATTACCCTTCCGTTGATCTTGTCGGTTCCATGAACTACGAACGTGACAAAGGGGCAACAGCGGGAACCCGACGCGATTATTCCGTATTGCTTGAAGCAAACTGGGATTTGTTCAGCGGTTTTTCAACTGAATATTCCATGAAAAAGGCTGTGTTTGATTATGCAGCCTCCAAAAACACATATGAATATACAGCGCGTAAACAAATCGAAGGTACGCGTAAAGCCTGGCACAATCTTGAAACCACACGTGAGCGCCTGTCTTTAAAAGAAAATGATGTCATTCTTAAAGAAGAGATCTTTATTGATACCCGCAAGCAACGTGAAAACGGAGCTGAAGGCGTGGATGTCTTAAACGTTTTGGATCGTGAAAAAGAAGTCTATGAGACAAAAATTCAGTATGCTGAACTTTTCTACGATACCCGTCTGGCAATTTATTCCGTCTTATTTGCGACAGGCCAGCTGACACCTGATGTTTTAAATTTGGAATAATACTTTCAGATAAGTATAAGAAAAAGGCCCGCTGTTTTATTCAGCGGGCCTTTTTCTATTGAACAATTACTTGGTTGTCGCCACAAAGACACCATCCCAGTCAGCCCCCGGTGGAGAGGTTTCATAAGCCAGCATACGGTCTTCATAAAGATCATACAGGCCATGATGGTCCATTCCCAGCTCATCAATCATCTGATTTGCCGTGACAATCATTTCACGCACTTTGGCCCATTCCTGATTACGGTAATGGACCAATAATTCGCCATGATGTTTGGCATAATCAGTAAACAAAGACTTCTGCGCGATCTTGTCATCCCCAAGAACAGAATAAATACGAACAGCCTCGGTTTTACCTTTCACCATAATCAGGTCTAGTTCGATACAGGCGAGATCCTGCACATTTTTATAAGTGCTTTCCCCAATCACAATTGTCACACCATAGGTCTTTGACTGCCCTTCCAATCGTGACGCAAGGTTTACGGCATCTCCCAGAACAGAATAATCAAAACGCTGGTCTGACCCCATATTACCCACACAACAGGTCCCTGTATTCAAACCAATCCCGATGCGCAAGGGAATGTGGGGGCGGCCTTCTTCTTCAGCCTCTTTTTCCAAACGTTCATTAACAGCGACAAGGGAATCAATCATTTCAAGGGCAGATAAACAGCCATTGCGTTCATGGTTTTCATCATCCAGAGGTGCATTCCAAAATGCCATAATACAATCGCCCATATATTTATCGATCGTACCACGGCGTTGCAAAATCACATTGGTCAAAGGCGTGAGAAATTTATTGATCAGCTTGGTCAACCCTTCGGCATCAAACAATTCTGAAATAGAGGTAAAGCCGCGTACATCGCAGAAAAGCAACGTCATATCACGGTTTTCCCCACCCAGTTTAAGCTGGGTTGGGTCTTCTGCCAGACGCTCAACAAGAGCCGGTGACATATAATGTGAAAAGGCCGAACGGACTTGCTTTTTCTGCGCCTCTTCCGCAGCATAGCCCATATAAGTCAGTTGGACATAAATCCCAAGTGTCGACAACATGGCAAATCCGGCATCAAAGAGCAGTTTTTTCTCCGCAAACAAATACCAGGATGCCCCACCGGAACCACCGGCAATCAACAAAAACAGCACCAATGTCCATTTGGCCCCAATCATGGGCACCAAAATGATCATGATAAGGCCAGCCCCCAGTGTCAGCATAAATTCCGCGCCGTTCATATTAGGGGGGCGGCTCAAGAACGCCTTGTCGACAACAGCCTCAATCACATTGGCGTGAACTTCAACCCCCGGCAGTGTCCCTTCAACAGGTGTTGAGCGAATATCAAGCAAGCCCACAGCAGATGTTCCAACAAGGATCAGCTTGCCCCGGATCATTTTAGGATCAACAACGCCACTTAACACATCACGGGCAGATACATATTTTGCCTTGTCATGCTTTGAGAAATGCGGCCAGACACGCCCTTTTTTATCCGTTGGCAAGATTAACCCCTTGGCGATCCCGACTTTTGAACCCCCAACGGATCAGATGTTACAAGGATAGTGCGTCGCCCTGTCGCAACGCGCAGCATTTCAATGGATAGGCCCGTATAGATATTTTCATCAAACTGGAACAGGGTCGGTACACGCCTGACAATCCCGTCAGGTTCAGGGAAAAGAGAGAAAAAGCCATGACCTGCCGCCACTTTTTCAATTTCAGGCACATTTCTCACCAAAGAAGGCAGAATAGGAACAAATTTATGGGGTTTTTCCCCTCTAAAGGCGATGGATTTTTTTACCGGAGGTCGATAGACCTGATCTTCAATTTTTCGATCAAAGCCAGCTTGCCCCAGCACCACGCGGGTTTGGCGAATGATATTGGCAAAATAGGCATCGTTGCTCGGCAACCCCCGAATCGTTTTTTCAACACTGGGGTCCAGTCCACGCACATTTTGCGCAATCATATTGGGCGATAAGCGGTCTGGTTCCGGAAATGCAATATCGAATGCGACAACGCCAGCCCCCATTTTAAACAGGTTGGCAACCATATCGGCAATAATCGTGCGAGGCCACGGCCATTGCCCAACCTCCGCCAGACTTTCCTCATCCAGATCGACAATTGTGACTGGACGTGTTTTAACCTCGCGAGGTTCTGCACGCTGGAACATATCAAATGTTTTGATACGTAGAAATTGCACCGGATAAGGATCAAGGATTTGCACGGCAAGTAAGCCCACAAGAAAAACCAATCCGGTTAAACGGGCAGCCGAGAAAAACTTTCTCAATCTCCCTGGTTTCTTTTTGTCCTTTTTCTTTTCATCAGCCACGGTTTTACGCCCCTTTATCCATGGTGAAACGACATTCTATGACACCAGCTAAGATGCTACAGGTCAAGAAAACATGGTGATGAAATCAATTTTTCCTACAAAAAACAAACATATACGTCGTTTTTTATTTAATTCTGCGTTACTTTTAATATCGTATAACGAAAACAAAACGTGGAATCGTAAATGTTACCCACCAGCTTTGATTGGCTTAAACCTCTCCTAAAGCCTTTGACCAAAACATTCAGAGAAGTCATGGTCATGTCCTTCTTTGTAAATATGCTGGCCTTGGTCGTCCCGGTGTTCGTTTTACAAGTCTATGACCGGGTGGTGTTCAATGCCGGAATTGAAACCCTACAAGGGCTTGTCATCGGTGTCATTCTCGTTCTGGTTTTCGATTATACTTTACGCCAGACCCGTTCCAAAATCATGCAACGTGTGGCGTTGAAAATTGATGTCGAAGTGGGGCGAAAACTGTTTCGCCAGTTTACCTCCGTTCCTTTACAAACACTGGAAAGCAAGCCTGCTGCTTTTTGGCAGACCATGTTTCGCGATGTCGATACAGTGCGCAATACCCTAAGTGGTGGCACGGCAATCTTACTGGTGGACCTGCCCTTTGTTTTCCTTTTTCTTGGTCTTATCCTTGTTCTCGCCCTGCCGATTGCCTGGGTGTTCCTGATTATTCTCCCCATGTTTCTATTTGTGGCATGGCGTTCTGGTAAAGTTATTAATGCCGCCAGTCAGGAAGAAAAGAAAACAGCCCTTAGCCGAGATGATCTGGTGGCCGGCGTCATTGCCGGTCGAACAACCATCAAAGCTCTGGCAATGGATAAAACGCTGGAGTCCACATGGGAAGACCGCCACGCCGATAATATTGAAAATTCTATTATCCGGGGGGGCAAAGCCGATGCCTATACCAACCTCGGCATGACTTTGACCTTACTGACGACCATTTCCCTAACAACCGTTGGGGCGATTGCCATTATCAATCAAGAACTCACCATGGGGGCCTTGATTGCAACCAATATGCTTTCCGGGCGTTTGCTTGGCCCTATGAACCAACTGGTGGGTTCCTGGCGTGCCTTTGGCGGATTTCGACAATCTGTTGAACGTTTGGGCCAGCTTTTTGACCTTCCGATCGAAAAACAGGAAAGCTCCGTATCCATGGGGCGCCCGCAAGGGCTGATTAGTCTGGATAAAGTCACCTTTGCGTATGGGGAAGACAGCGAACCTGTTGTCAATGGAGTCAGCTTTAGTCTAAAGCCGGGGGCCCTAACCGCCCTTGTGGGGCGAAACGGCAGTGGTAAAACCACACTGGTTAAAATTATTCAGGGACTTTACACCCCACAAAGCGGGCGCGTTTTGCTGGATAAGGCTGATATTAAGCAATTCACCCGCCATGAATTGGCAGGCTGGGTCGGCTATGTGCCCCAAGAATGTGCCCTTTTGCACGGAACAGTACGCGAAAACCTTGCCTTTGCCCGTCCAGAAGCCAGTGATGATGAAATTATCGACGCCTGCAAAGCCACAGGCGTGCATGACACAATCATTGACCTGCCTGATGGATATGGCAGCGATATCGGTGAAGCAGGTCGTCGCCTTTCCGGTGGACAAAAACAACGCTTGACGATTTCACGTGCCCTTTTGGGCAACCCACCTGTTTTATTATTGGATGAACCTTCCGGCAGTCTGGACCGGCAAGCCGAAGAAGAATTACGAGACCTTCTGGCAAAGCTGTCACAAGACCACACCATTATTTTGGTGACACACAGCCCTATCCTGCTGGCAGCCTGTGCCAATATGATTGTGATGGATAAAGGGCAGATTGCCTTGGCTGGCCCAACAAAAGATGTTTTGCCAAAACTGGCACAAAACGCCCAAGCCAATAAAAAGGCCCAACAAAAAGAAACACCAAAAGCACAAGCCCCCTCCCCCACACTTCCTCTTGAAGTGAAGGAAGAAGCCCAATGAGTACCCGCCTTGATGTTCTGTTAAAAGAAAACCCGCTCCAAAGCTTCAAACCCGTTGCCTACGGGATCATGGTGGCTCTGCTGACATTTCTGATCTGGAGCGTCTTCACCATGCTTGAAGAAGTTTCCGTCGCGATGGGAGAAGTGGTTCCCCAAGGCAAAGTCAAGGTCATCCAGCATTTGGAAGGCGGAATTATCACGGAAATTTTCGTCAAAGAAGGCGATGTGGTCAGAAAAGACAGCAAACTGGCGCAACTTGATCTTGGTACAGGGGGGGTCAACAAGGAAGAATTGGAAGTGCGCCTTGACGGCCTTCTTCTTAATCGCGCCCGTCTTGTTGCCGAAGGTTACAGCAAAGAACTTGAGTTCCCACAAGAAGTTGTAGAGGCCCGCCCCGGTATGGCCGCCGCTGCACAGCAGTCTTTTGAAGTACGCAAACGGGATTTGAAAAACCGCCTGAATGTCCTTAATGACAAGCTACGCCAGAAAGAGCTGGCCGTGGAAGAACTGGAAACAAAGCTTAAAAACACGAAGAATGACTTGCGTTTAAGTAAAAAACGCTTTGCCATGTCGCGTGATTTGCTGAAAGACAAACTCACATCAAAAATGGGGCATTTAAAACTGGAATCAGAAGTCCAGAAACTGGAAGGTGAAATGGTCACCCTGACCAAATCTGTCCCCAAAGCCAAAGCGGCAATGCAGGAAACCAAAAGCACCATTGATGAAGAAATCACCGCCTTCCAACGTGAAGCGATTGAAGAACTTGGTACGGTGGAACAATCTATCGCCCAAACCTATGAACTTCTTTCCAAGGCAACAGACCAAGGCATACGCGCCCTGATTAAAAGCCCGATTGACGGTGTGGTGAAAAACATGACCTACAATACAGTCGGCAACGTGGTCAGTGCGGGAGAGCCGATTATGGAAATTGTACCCATCGGGGAGAACCTCGTCATCGAAGCCCGCTTAAACCCCATTGATCGGGGCTATGTTGAAGAAAATCAGGATGCCACCGTCAAGATCAACACATATGACTTTGTGCGCTATGGCGGGCTTGACGGTAAAGTGATCCATGTGGCACCGGATTCAACCACCTCACCCGAAGGAGAAACCTATTTCAGAGTCATTGTTCAAACTGAAAAAACCTATCTGGGCGAAACTGAAGGGCTATATGCAATCACACCAGGTATGGAAGCCACTGTTGATATCCATACCGGAGAAAAATCAGTGATGGAATATCTGGTCAAGCCGGTTCTTAAAATGAAACATGAAGCCTTTCGAGAAAGATAATTTAGGAAAACCATTATGACTCTGTTAGGAATTTAGGTGCATAATGTGTTCTAATAGCTTTATATTAAAGCAAACATGAGCCATATAGAGTAATAAGGCAGAGGCGTTAGATATGTCGTTTGCAACGATAATCGGGATTTTAGGCGGTATTGGCCTGTTTGTAGGGGCCATCCTGTTAAGTACGGATAACTTCTTGATGTTCTTGGATGCACCAAGTTTCATCATGGTTATTGGCGGGACATTTGCGGCAACATTTGTTTCATACGAACCACGGTACGTTCTGCTTGCTCTTAAGCTGATCGGTCGCCTGGTCTTCGCCCCCAAAGTTGCCCGTAATATCCTGACTGCTGAAGTTGGCCGTATTATCAAATGGGGCTATACCGTCCAAAAAAATGGTATCCCGGCCTTGGAAGCTGAATCAAAAAAGGCTGCACGAGCAGATCGTTTTATCGGTTTTGGCATGGATATGGTAATTTCCGGCTATACAGGTCAGGAAGTGCGTGAAATCTTGCACAACACCATTGAGACAACATTTGTGCGCAATACCATTCAGGCAAAAATCCTGAAAGATATCGCAGCAACCTGCCCTGCATTCGGGATGATCGGGACATTGATTGGTCTGATCATCATGCTTGATGGCATGGGCGGTGATCCTAAGGAACTTGGTGCGGGCCTTGCCGTTGCCCTTTTGACAACGCTGTATGGTGTCTTGTTTGCCCGTATGATTTTCTTGCCCGCAGCCAATAAAATTCAACAGCGTGAAGAAATTGTGCGTTTTCGCAACTATCTTGTTGCCGAAGGCTTGTGCCTGCTCGCAGACCGTAAAAGCCCGCGTTATATTCAAGACCGTATGAACAGCTTCCTTGACCCAGCTATTCATTACAACCTTGATAAGATGATGAAAAACAAGTGATGAGTAAGTGAGGTAATCAAATGCCACCTCCCCCACCAGAAGACGAACCAGCTGATGAATCCTGGCTTGCGACCTATGCCGATGCCATTACCCTTTTGATGGCCTTTTTTGTCCTTCTTGTCGCAGTTTCCAAAGTCGATTTGGCCCTTTATGAAGAAGTCGCAGAAGGGATTAACCAGCAGGTTAATAAAAAAGAACGCAAAGCCCCTATTAAGGATATGAAGGCTGATGCTGCTGAAATCGTTCAGGAATATACCGATGGTAAAGCCCTTAAGCTGGGCGTGGATGACAGTGGCATTGTTCTGGAATTTGATAGTTCAACCTTCTTCCTACCCGGTACCGCACAAATTGTAGAGGCTGCCTACCCTGTTATTGCCGCCGTATCTGAACTGGTCAACGCCCCGCAATATGTCATGTTTAATCTTGATATTGAAGGCCACACCGATGATGATCCGATCAGTACGGTTCAATTTGCCTCAAACTGGGAATTGGGGGCTGCACGTGCAGCTTCTGTATTACGCGCTATGAATGAAAACGGCACACAGGTCAAACGCATGCGCGTTCTTTCCTATGCCGAAACCCGACCCAAGGCCCCAAATCGTGCAGAAGACGGCACACCATTGCCTGAAAACAAAGCGCAAAACCGCCGTGTCGTTATGCGTATTCACCAAAAGCCATTTGAATATTCACCACCCAAATATGTTCCCCTAACGTCAATTGCACGTGACGTAGAGGGTACAGTACAGCCACAAGGGGCAGCACCGCAAGCTCAACAATAAGATCATAAATGGTGATTACAGACCGCAGTATTTGCAGTCGATACAATTTTCTTCATCGGGTATAAGGATGTCCTGAACCACATGTTTCAGATATTCCTCTGCCCGTTTTTTATTGTGTACACCGATCACCTGATCAAAGTTTTTCAACTGTTCAAGGATCGTCACTTGAAGGCTGGACAAGTTTTTACAAAGCGACGCAAATCCATCAAACTGACGCGTGACCTCTGCCTTGTTTTTACAGTGCTCATAGGCTTTTTCTGCAAGTTTTTGTAACTCTAACAGTTGAACAACTTCATTGTCCCCATACGTTTGGGCAATGAAGTAATCTGTATAGAGTTCATGCAGATCACTAAAGCTGTGATAAAAGTTATGAAAATATCCGCAGTCTTGCGAACTTCCCTGTTCTGACAACATCGTCTACTCCCCTGTCCACCTGATCAGCAGAGTAGTTTCTCACATGTTTGTGGGCATGTTTTATCATCTTCATAGCGCATCTGTTTATGAGCACAGCAAAAGCGCACACTTGAAACCACACTTGTATCGGTCAATTCCGTATGAAGATGTGCCTTTTTACCTTTTTCGGCCTCACACACGACAACAGAAAGAGGGGTATTTTCAGCCAAAATTGCCACACACGGCATGGCACGCGTATCTTTGAAATCAATCAAACCACACACTGCTGTAATCGGTACATCGTTTTCAATAGATGTAACCCAGTATTTTTTGACGCGTTTTGCAACAGCATTCACACCGACATTGACTTGCGGCTCATCCTGACGCGAAACAACAACCTCATCTTCAAATAGACTTTCGATATATTCTATATCGTATTCATTGAATGCTGTAACATAGTCGTTCGCGACTGCTTTGCATTGTGCTCTATTTGCCATTTTTTTCCACCATTAGGCCTTCTTACCTAAATAAAAAATATCACAACCCCTCGTTACGCATAGTTTCGCGCGGCTTCATTTACTTTTTTGTTACAGGGATAATATCAAAGTAAGAACCGCTCTAAAAACTACGTAATGCCCTCTAACCCTTTTTCTCCAAATAGCATATACTTTAGGTTAGTTAAATATAGCTATATAGCTATACCATGGAATAGATTCACAGGGATTTTATCTATATTTTTTGATAAAATTTTATCTTTATCGTTTTAGGGATCGGAATTATACGTATTCGATTCGCAACCTTTTGGACAAAATGGCCTGCTTGTTGGCAACTACAAAATTATATTATTTGTAATCAAGATGTTTCAAACTTCAATCGTCATGAGTTCTTTTGCGGCAAAGACCTTATCCCACTTCTCTACTGCAAGTTTTTCAATCTCTGTCATCATGTCATCTGTATGTTCAGGGTCATGATGAAACAGGGCTAGGCGTTTCACATTGGCCTGCTGACATACACGGATACCTTCTTGCCACGTAGAATGGCCCCACCCGATCTTTTCCTTGAATGTCTCATCACTATAAGTCGTGTCATATATAACAAGGTCAGCGCCTTCAATCAGGGCCAAGACATTCTGGTCTGGTGCTCCAATAACATGTTCGGTATCAGTAACATAACAGATCGCTTTGCCATTATATTCAATACGATAGCCCGTGGCCCCATTAGGGTGATTCAGAGGTTTTGTGAATACACGGATACCATTATTAAATGAAAAGTCTTCCCCGCCACGAAAATCTTCAAAGGTAAGGCTGGCTTGCATGACTTCTAAGGGGACGGGAAAAGTTGGATTTGCCATTTGACTGGCAAGAACCTGACGGATCCCCCCAACATCCATTAAATGCCCTGCCATCACATGGAAACTATTGCCCGGAATATAAGCCGGGGTAAAGAAAGGAAAGCCGTTGATATGATCCCAATGGGTGTGGGTTAATAAAAGGTGGGAATTTTTGTGCCCAGCCTTCAAAAGATCCTGGCCCAAACAGCGTATGCCCGTTCCGGCATCTAAAATGAGGCGATGGTCATCAGCTTTAATTTCAATACAGCTTGTATTGCCGCCATATTCGATATGTTGTGGCGAGGGACAGGCAATTGAGCCCCGTACTCCCCAAAATTTTACAGCAAACGACATTTTACAACTCCGGCTTAAGCAGCCTCGGCAATTTTTAATTATATGATCTATTCTTGCAAATTAGACAGGAAAGTAAATGATTATTCTCCGATCATGTTACATCCATCAAGTTTCCAATCTCTAAACCAAAATGCCGTGCCGCATTTCCCTGATTAACTGCAATTTCAACAAATCCAGACGAGTTATAATACCAAAAAGCTTCTCCGGGCTGTGTCTGACAAAAGACATCGGCATATGCGATGCGGTGTCCCTGAACCCTCAATACCCGCTCTTTTGGAAAGTCCCCTTCTCTGAGACTGGTCCAACAATTACCATAAACATCTATATAAATAATATTTACAATTTTATCTTTAATTATATTTTTCTTAAGTTCACTTATTTCAAGCTGTTGTCGTGGGAAGTCTTGCCCTTTTGATAGCATTGCAGCAACCGGGGCAAACAGGTCCCGACCATGAAATGAATGAGACAACGCATCCGGTCGCCATAAAATCTCATAAGCCTCTACATCTGCATACCGTGCCAGTATAGAGGTAAAAATCCCATTATCGGGACCAACAAACCAGCATTCATCGCATTTGAGGCATATCGGTTTTCGGCTTCCCCCCACACCGGGATCAACCACACAAAGATACACGCAGCCTTGGGGCATTTCACAGATCAGTCCATCTAACAACAAGGAAGCCGCCTCAATATTAAAGGCAGGCACATCCACCATCAGGTCAATGATAGAGCTGGCTGGATTATATTCCAGAATCCGTGCTTTCATCTGGCCCAAATAAGGGCCTGTCACGCCAAAATCTGTAAATGTGACAATCATGCCTTTCCCTTAAACGGTATTTTCAACATCGACCATAATTTCAAACAGGACTTACCTTTAAAATCGGCCAAACCAATGGTCATTTTATCATGCCCCATCATCGGCTGGCTGGTATAGCTTTGAAAAGCGCGATCCCAACAGCTCAAAAAAAAGCCGTAATTACTATTGGTTTCCTGACTTAATACAGAATGATGGACACGGTGCATGTCTGGTGTAACGATAAAAAGGCGCACCATTCGGTCCACCCCAAAAGGTAACTTCAAATTTGCATGATTAAACATGGCCATGGCATTCAGCAGAATTTCAAAAATAATCACTGCCAGTACATCAATGCCAAAGATAAAGATAACGACAATTTTATAAAAAATTGAAATGATAATCTCTAAGGGGTGGAAACGTATCCCCGTTGTAACATCACATTCCAAATCACAATGATGCATGCGATGTAAACGCCATAGTATAGGGATTTTATGCATGGCCCGATGCTGCATATAGATCGCCAGATCAAGGATCACGACCCCTAACAGCGTATTGACCAATTCTGTTGAGGCAGAAATATTCATCAAGGCTGCGTTTTCAACACTCACATAATAAGCCACACTCACAGGCACCCAGGGCATAAAGACCCGCACACATAGCCCACCAATGAGCAAAACTCCAATATTTGCCCCCCACCTCTGTCCTCTGGGGAATAAACGCGCACGCTTGGGGAAGAGTCCTTCACAAAAAGCAACCAGACAGAAAACAGAGAAAAACACGCCAAGTCGAATAAAACCTTCATTACTTGTAATGAATTCACTCATGACTGGCTTATTTCCTCATTTGCCTAAACTGAATGATGGCAACCCCTGTCATCGTTAGGAGGCCACCAATCATCTTATAAATAGTGAAGGCTTCCCCCAATAAAAAGACCCCAGCCCCCACTCCGATCATTGGGGCTAATAAGGTGAAAGGAACCACTTGGTTTACATCAAGACGACCAATCAATTTGTACCATAAATGATAAGCAATAACGGAAGAGCCTAAAATCGTATAGCAGAGCAGCAGCCAGACATGGGCTTCAGCTTCTTGCACAGCACGTAATTGGTCACTTTCCCAGAAATAGGACATGACAGCTAACACAGGAACTGCAAATAGGCTCATCCATCCCATAATAGCCAAAGGGGGGACATCTTCCAGTTTCTTGATCATAATGTTTGCCCATGCCCAGCAAAAGGCACATAAGATCACGGAAACAATGGAAACAAGTGTGCCCCCCTGTGGTTCACCCGCCAGAAATGCCGCCCCGATAAAGGCCATAGACATCCCCGCCCCACGTTTCAGCCCCAGTTTATCTGCAAAGAAAATGGCGGCTAGAATTGAACTAAACGGCACCCCAAGCTGTAGCAACAAAGCAACCGTTGCCGCATCGGCCCCCTGAAAGCCAACAAAAAACAAACCGAAATGCCCCACCCCTAACACAAGGGCAATGGGGATAATCTGTTTGAGCTGCGCATAGGACAGCCGGAAAAAAGGAAGAAGGATCGCCGCTGTAATCAAAAAGCGAACCACCGTCAGGGTCAATGGCGGAACCGAAGCCACAGAAACTTTAATAGCGGCAAAATTAAACCCCCAGATAATAACCACGCATAATGCTTGGACTGTATCACGGAGGTTCATAAGTTTACTGCCTTGCCTGCTGTCTTTCGCAGACTATGGCATATGTCAGACGGTTGAGTCTAACGAATAACCCGCTGCCCGTACGGTGCGGATGAAATCCGGTTTGTCATCAACACTTAAGGCTTTGCGAAGACGGCGGATGTGCACATCCACAGTGCGGACCTCCACATGAATATCGCGCCCCCAAACTTTATCCAACAGTTGTTCACGTGAGAACACACGACCAGGACGTTCCATCAGAACACGTAATAAACGATATTCCGTTGGACCAAGGTGAATGGGTGTGCTTTCACGCAAAACCTTATGTTCAGATAAATCCATAGAAATATCTTCATAAGAGAGCTTATCTTCAGCCAAAGTCGGGCTAGAACGACGCAACACAGCCTTTGCACGTGCGACCAGTTCATTGGGAGAAAATGGCTTGACGATATAATCGTCCGCACCACTATCCAGTCCACGAATGCGGTCATTTTCTTCACCACGAGCTGTCAGCATAATAATCGGTAAGGATTTTGTGCTTTTACGTTCACGAAGACGACGACAAACCTCAATCCCGCTTAAGCCCGGCAACATCCAGTCAAGAATAAGAAGATCAGGTTCCTCTTCTTCAACCAGCAACATGGCCTCTTCACCATCACCAACACAAAGAGCACGAAAGCCCTCTTTCTCAATATTATAACGAACCAATTCAGCCAGAGGTGGTTCGTCTTCAACGATCAAAACCAATGGGTCCATTTTCGTTTACTCTTCCAAACCTGTAAAACTTGCTTCATCATCTTTTGGGCGTTCATCTTCCAGATGTTTCCCGGTAACAAGGAAGTGGACATTTTCAGCGATGTTGGTTGCATGATCGCCTGCGCGTTCCACATTTTTTGCAATGAACAACAAATGCGTACAAGGCGTGATATTGCGCGGGTCTTCCATCATATAGGTCAGAAGCTCCCGAAACAGGCTGGTATGGAGCTGGTCAACAACCTCGTCTTGCTGACGAATATCAAGAGCTTTACGCTCATCCCGTTCCAGATACGCATCCAACACATTATGTACCATGGATTGCACCAACGAAGACATCCGCGCAATGGTATGAACAGCACCGATTGGTGCAGCACTGGATAAGGTGATCGTGCGTTTTGCGATATTTTTTGAAAGATCCCCAATCCGTTCAAGATCAGAAGATGTTTTCAACGCTGCAATCACGGCACGCAGATCATCGGCAACAGGCTGGCGCAAGGCGAGAATACGGGTTACTTCCGTATTAATTTCCATTTCCAGCTCATCAACCTTCAAATCATCGTGGATAACATCAGCTGCAACTGCTGTATCGCGTTTAACAAGTGCCTCACAGGCACGGCCCAGCTGAGATTCAGCAAGGCCACCCATACGGGCAATGGCGTTATCAAGCTGAGTTAGCTCAGTATCATAAGACTTAACTGTATGGTCTGTAGTATTCATGGATCAAATTACCCGAAACGGCCTGTGATGTAGCCTTTGGTACGCTCATCGACTGGTGAAGTGAAAATTTGTTCTGTTTCGCCATATTCAACCAGATTACCAAGGTGGAAGAAGGCTGTTTGTTGGGAAACACGTGCAGCTTGTTGCATGGAGTGCGTTACGATGACGATTGTGTAAGAGCCACGCAGCTCATCAATCAATTCTTCGATTTTTGCTGTTGCGATAGGGTCAAGTGCAGAGCACGGTTCATCCATCAACAGAATTTCAGGATCAACAGCAATGGCACGGGCAATACACAGACGCTGTTGCTGGCCACCGGACAGCCCTGTTCCCGGTTCTAAAAGGCGGTCTTTGACCTCTTTGAGCAAACCAACCTTTTCAAGACTTGTTTCAACGATTTCATCCATCTCAGCTTTGCTGTTGCCAATTCCATGCAAACGCGGGCCATAGGCCACATTGTCATAAATAGATTTCGGGAACGGGTTCGGCTTTTGGAAAACCATGCCCACCTTTGCACGCAGCAAAACCGTATCGACTTCTTTGGACAGAATGTTCATATCGTCGATCATAATCTCACCTGTGACAGAACAGGTGTCGATTGTATCGTTCATACGGTTAATACAGCGCAGGAAAGTCGATTTGCCACAACCAGACGGGCCAATAAAAGACGTCACCTTGCCTTTGGGCATATCAAGATTGATCCCAAACAGGGCTTCTTTTTCACCGTATTTCACACGCACATCACGAGCTGAAATTTTCACTTCATCTTGTGAAAAAGTAACTGAGTTAACACCGTTAGATGTTGTCCCATTGCTGACATTGACTTGGTTTTCAATATCAACTGCATTTTCTTTTGTCATTGGTTTCATAGCTTTCATTTCCATTATTACCAACGTCGTTCCAGCTTCTTACGCAAGAGAACGGCTAGCGCATTCATGGTGATCAGGAATGCCAACAATACCATGATGGCAGCGGATGTTTTTTCAACAAAGGCACGTTCCGGGCTATCCGCCCACAAATATACCTGTACAGGCAGTACTGTGGCTGGATCAAATGGTGTACCCGGTACGTCTGCAATAAAGGCAACCATACCAATCATCAGCAACGGTGCAGTCTCACCAAGGGCTTGCGCCATACCAATGATAGTCCCAGTCAAAATTCCCGGCAATGCCAAAGGCAACTGATGATGGAAGACAGCCTGCATTTTCGAAGCCCCCACACCAATGGCCGCTTCCATAATAGAAGGCGGGATAGATTTAAGTGCCGCACGTGCGGCAATAATGATCGTCGGTAATGTCATAAGCGCCAACACCATCCCCCCAGCAACCGGGGCTGAACGGGGCATCCCAAATACATTAAGGAAAATTGCCAACCCCAGCAGACCAAACACAATGGAAGGAACCGCAGCCAGGTTGTTAATATTCACCTCAACCAAATCTGTGAATTTGTTTTTCGGTGCAAATTCTTCCAGATAGATCGCTGCCATCACCCCAAGAGGGAAAGACAAGCCCAATGTCACCAACATGGTCAAAGCAGACCCAACCAAGGCCCCTTTGATACCGGCTTGTTCCGGCTCACGAGAATCACCTGCAGAGAAAAAGTTGGTGTTAAAACGTTTTTCAACACGGCCTTCTTTTTCAAGAACTTCAACCCAGGCAATTTCTTTATCTGTAATGGGGCGCGTGCTTTCATCTTCGTTTCGGTCAAAGACATTTTTCACCAGCATGTCGACTTCATCAGATGCCATCACCCAAACGGTTTGCTTGGTCCCAATTAAGCTTGGGTCCGCAACCACCAGATCACGCAATGCATAACCTGCGCTTGAGCTAATCAGACCATATAATTTGCGCTTGTCACGACGTCCCTTCACATCTGCAAACTTGGTGCGTAAGGATTGCTTTACGACACCTGCGTAGTTTGCAAACTGAAGTGTCTTAAGCTCACGCGCACCTTCCGGGTCAATAACGTCTTCATCCAGATAGAATTCAAGCTTTACATAGGTTTGTTGAAAACCCGTGTACCCATTTGAAATAATGCTGGAAAAGAGCATCAAAACACAAAGGAAAGCGAAGATCAGTGCCCCCGCACCAAGCATCTTGAAGCGCGTTTCTGCCGCATGGCGTTTTTTCAAACGCGCCTGGGCTTTTTGCATGGATTCTTTTAACTCAGTCATATTTCTCTCGGTATTTTGCAACAACGCGAAGGGCGATGACATTCAAACAAAGTGTGACACAGAACAAGACCAAACCAAGGGCAAAGGCTGCCAGCGTCTTGGGGCTGTCAAATTCCTGGTCACCAACCAGCAAAGTCACCATCTGGACTGTTGCTGTTGTGACCGCATTTAATGGATTTGCTGTCAGGTTTGCAGACAGGCCAGCCGCCATCACCACGATCATGGTTTCACCAATGGCCCGTGAAATCGCAAGCATGACACCACCAACAATCCCCGGCAATGCAGCAGGAAGAACAACATTAATCACCGTCTCAGATTTTGTCCCGCCCAAAGCATAAGACCCATCACGCAGCGATTGTGGAACGGCGCGGATCACATCATCAGACAGGGAAGAGACAAAAGGAATAATCATGACCCCCATGACAAGACCAGCCGCAAGGGCACTTTCTGAGGCAACTTCCAGCCCCCAGCCTTCACCAATATTGCGAACTGTCGGTGCAACGACCAACGCAGCAAAAAAGCCGTACACAACAGTTGGGATACCGGCAAGGATTTCAAGGACAGGCTTACCAAAGCCACGTACCTTTGGCGTAGCATATTCGGACATGTAAATTGCAGACAACAGCCCAACGGGAACCGCAACACACATGGCAATGAAAGAGATCAACATGGTGCCCGCAAAAATGGGAACTGCACCAAAGGAACCTTCACTGGCGACCTGATCTTTACGCATGGCAATTTGCGGGCTCCATTCCGTACCAAATAAAAAGTCAGTAAATGGAATTTTGCCAAAAAAGCGAATAGCTTCGAAAAGCAGGGAAGAAACAATCCCAATTGTCGTCAAAATTGCGACGATTGAACTTGCCAGCAAAACGTAACGGATGACTTTTTCAACCTGGTCACGTGCTTGCAGCTTTTGACCAATCGTACGAGTGCCAATCACCAAGCCAATAATCGCAAAAGACAGAATAGAAACAGCCAAAGCTGTTGTACCAAACTGTTTCAATTCAATATAACGTTGGGCAGCAACGATTAATTCAGGTGTCGCACGCGATACATCCGTTCCATTTGCTGCAATGAATTTAACATCACTCAAAATACGAGCGAGCATTGCGCTTGATGTTTCCGCAGTTACAGAAGATACACTCCCCAACACCATGGAATTAATAATTTCAGGTTCAAAAATGAACCAGACAACACAAATTAATAAAGCAGGAAGGCCACACCACATCCCAACGTAATAGCCGTAATGTCTGGGCAGTGAATGGAGTTCCCGAATATTCCCTCCGACTGAAGAGACGGCACGGGAGCGTCCCATATAATAGCCAATCAAGGCTAGGATCAGGACCGTTACTGTAAAAATCGTTGCTTGCATAATGCTGCGTTCACAATCTGTAATTATAAAAACAAGCACGAAAAAGCGGCGGTTGTTAAAACCGCCGCTTCCTCAAGTGTGGTTTTAGCTACCAGCACCGAGTGCTTTAACGTTTGCTTTGTACTTAGCACGTTCTTCAACTGGCATCGGGATCAAACCTTTATCAGTCAAGTAACCTTCGTCACCCCAGGCTTTGTCAGCCGTGAACTCTGCCAGATACTCAAGGATACCCGGTACAGAACCAATGTGCGCATCCTTAACGTAGAAGAATAACGGACGAGAAACCGGGTAAGAACCGTCAGCAATCAGTTCGAACTCAGGTAATTTACCGTCGATTACTGAGCCTTGAACAGAGTCGGAGTTTTGGTCAAGGAAAGAGAAACCAAATACGCCAAAAGCATTCGGGTTAGCATTCAGTTTTTGAATGATCAGGTTATCGTTTTCGCCAGCGTCAATGTATGCGCCGTCTTCACGAACAGAGTGACAAATGGCTTTATATTTCTTTTTGTCTTTTTTGATCCCCAGTTTCTCATCACCCTTTTTCAGAGCTTTGATTGTCGGGAATTTCTTACACCCACCTTCAAGGGCCAGCTCAGCAAACGCATCACGTGTGCCAGAGGTCGGCGGTGGGCCGAGCACTTCGATTTTGAAGTTCGGCAGGGAAGCGTCAATATCAGACCAGTTTTTATACGGATTTGGGATCAGCTTGCCTTCTGCATTTGGAACATCTTTAGCCAATGCCAGAAAGATTTGCTTACGTGTAATTTGCAGCTGTTGACCTTTTTTGGAATTTGCCAAGACAATACCGTCATAACCAACTTTCACTTCAGTGATTTTCTCGACACCATTTTTTGCACAACGCTCAATCTCAGAAGGCTTTACAGCGCGAGAGGCGTTTGTGATATCAGGGTGCTGCTCGCCAATCCCCGCACAAAACAGCTTGAAGCCACCGCCGGAACCCGTAGATTCGATCACGGGTGTTTTAAAGCTTGTTGATTTACCGAAAGTTTCAGCAACAGACGTTGCAAACGGGTAAACAGTAGAAGAACCAACGATACGGATTTGATCGCGTGCTTCAGCAGCGCCAGCGGCAACAACAGAAGCGAGAGCTGCAACAGCAAAAGTCTTCTTCAGGGTCATAAGGAAATTCTCCAACAGAATAATTTAGCGATACCGCTTTTTAAAAACATGATCAGCGGCACAACGAATGTGGCGACACCCTATGTTTCCATGGCTTCGATTTTATGACACGCATGTTACAGTTTCATGACAGCGCGCCCAAAATGTTACAATTTGATGGGTAACAAGACCGAAAAGGTAGAGCCTTCCCCGGTTTTACTCTCAATATTCAACCGTCCACGATGGCGCGCAATAATATGTTTTACGATGGCGAGCCCCAACCCTGTGCCACCCAAAGTTCTGGATCGCGCCTTGTCCACACGATAAAAGCGTTCCGTTAGTCGGGGTAAATGTTCTTCATCAATCCCGTCCCCATGATCACGAATTTCGACCAGCACACCGGGGACATTTTGATGAGGTAAGCGATCTACATAACGGGTCGTGATTTCTACGGGTGTCGCAGGCTTGCCATATTTAATGGCATTATCAAGCAAGTTCTGAAAGACCTGTGTCATCTGATCAGAATCGCCTGCCACCATACAATCTTTAGCCTCATAGTTCAGAATCAACTCCATCTGACGATCATTGGCCTTAAGAGCCAGAATATCTGTCACATTTTGGAGAACCAGACCAACATCAACACTGTCATCCGGCACCACATGTTCCTGAATTTGCACCCGAGACAATGAAAGCAAATCATCAATCAGCCGCGCCATTCGATTGGCTTCCTGAATCATAATCCCCAAAAAACGTTCACGTGCATCCGGGTCATTTTGCGCAGCCCCTTGCAATGTTTCAATAAACCCGACCAAGGCAGAAAGTGGAGATCGCAATTCATGGCTGACATTGGCAACAAAATCAGAATGCATTTCTTCGGTGCGTTTTTCCAAAGTTGTATCACGCACCGTAATCGACACCCCCTCACCTTCTGCAATCAAGGCGACATGTAACGTCAAATGACGTTCAACCGGGGCTGGGAAAGAAGCATCACCGACCCATGTTTCCTGTGTTTGAAACACCTGCTCGACCGCATCGACAACATGGGGCTGGCGGATGCACTGAACAATATTGCGCCCGACCAACACGCGGCCAAACAAGTCCATTGCCGCCTGATTGGCATATTTAACAACCCGTTCACTATCTAAAACAAGGATTGGGTCAGCCAAGGATGCCAAAATAGCATTCGTTTCATCAATTTTTGACGCGTCACCTTCTTGGGGTGTTTTCCGGTCAATCACAGGCTTCTTTTTACGAAAAAGCACAACAACCTCTTCAGGCAATAGTTTTCAAGGGAAGTTGGACGGGAATATATGTCAAAAATATTACATTTTTATGACGCTGTTAGAGAGGTACAGAGAATCCATCCCTACGATAAAATCATCAAACTGTTCCTTTATCGTTATCTTTCTATAAGTTACACTGTGACAAAATGACCACCGAGCGTTCATTCTTTGCTTTATTCACCTTTTACAATTCAATGTTATGAAAACAACTGATACGCACACCCCAGAAGATAAAACATACGATACGAGCATGGTCTCACGTGAAATTGAACTTCGTAATCAGATCGAAGAATGCGCTGGCATTGGCGGACTGGAATGGAATATTGAAACCGGTGATTTCTGGTGGTCAGATCATGTAAATCAAATTTTACAGATTAAAGGGCATCCCCCTCTCCCTTCGTTACAAAGCCTGATTGGTTTTATTCATCCCAGCGACCAACTCAAGGTACAAACGCTTTTTGAACGTGTGGCCCAAGAAGGCGGACGTTTTCGCCTGCATACCCACGCGCTTGCCAGAAACGGCAAGGAAATCCCCATTCTTTTAATGGTGAAACAGGTTGCGGAAACGTCAAAACTGATCGGCTATATTCAGGATATCAGCGAAGATTTCAGCGAAAGAGCCTCCCTTTTGGAAACACTGGCAAAATATCGCGGTGTTATGTCCGGTGCCGGGGATGCCATCATCCTGCTTTCCCATGAAGGCAATATCATTGAAGGAAATAAAAAAGCAGCCGAGTTACTGGAAGTCAGTGAAAGTGACCTGCCGAACCTGAGTGTTGATGACATTCACCTTGAAGAAGACCTCGATACTATGATGGGGCATTATCAGGCTTTTCTATGGGGCCAAAATGAGACCGCGCAAAGTACAATTGTGGGGAAAAGCGGGCGCCTCACTTCCGTAGAAATTTCTGGGCGCAGTGTGGATATTTCCTCTCAACAGATGTTGGTGGTGATCCTGCATGACATCACCGCCCAGCAAAAAGCACAGCGCAGTGAACAAAGATATCGCAGCCTTGTGGACGAGGCGATGGAAGGTATTTTGTTGCTGGATGAACATGGTAAAATCTTGGCGGCCAATCCAAAGCTATGTGAAAGCACCGGCATCAAACGCTCAGCCCTGTTAGAAAGCAACTTCCTTGAAATTACGGATTTCGATATGGAAGTCAGCCCCATTGACCTGCTGCAAGCCTCAGGCACCCGCCCCTCCATTCATATGGAAGGCAACCTGAAAACCATTGAGGGCAAACTCCTGCCAACAGGGTTTAACGTGGCACGTTATCAAGAACAGGGACAAGTTCAATTTATTGTCACAGCCTACGACCTTACCGCTGTACGATCAGGTGAAGAAGACCGCCTTGAGCTTCAAAAGCAGCTTTTTCGCGCCCAGAAGCAAGAACTGCTGGGCCAGCTTGCCGGTAGCCTTGCCCATGATTTCAACAATTTGCTCTCCCCTATTTTGCTGGTCAGCGAAATGCTCATGGAAGAAGCCGAAGATGCATTTTATGAAAAGAATTTATCAAACATCAATCAGGCCGCACAGCGCGCCCGACGACTTGTTCGACGTATTCTGACATATACACGCCCGGAAGAAAGTGAACCGACCGAAATTGATTTTGTCGATGAATTTGATGAAACCATGGCCTTATTGCGTTCTTCCATTCCGCAAACAATTACGATTATTGAAAACCGGAATGTCGAATCACTCACCTGTTTTGCCGACCCGGATCAGGTGCATCAAATCATTATGAATATCGGGACCAATGCGGCACAAGCAATCGGTGAAAACAGTGGCACCATTACATTTGACTTGGATAAAATTCATATTGATGAAAACTCCTACCTGATCAGCCGTTTTGAATTGCCAGAAGGTGATTATCTCAGACTGAATGTCAGTGATACCGGACCAGGCATCCCAGCCAATATCATCAAAGAAATCTTCGATCCATTTTTTACAACAAAAACACAAACCGATGGCTCAGGTCTTGGACTGTCTGTTGTCCAACAGCTTGTCGAAATCCATGGTGGGACTGTCGAAGCCAGCTCCCCTCCCGAAGGTGGCGCAAAAATCAGTGTTTATCTTCCTTTACTCTAACAACAGGATATCGCCGTGACTGACCTGCGAAAAATTTTAATTGTTGATGATGATGACATGGTACGAGAATCTGTTGCGATGGTTCTCGATAGAAATCAGTGCCAAACAACGACTGCTTCTTCTGCAAAAGAGGCACTGGAGATATGCAAAACATCCTCTTTCGATCTGATCTTTACTGATCTTGTGATGCCGGAAATGGACGGGGTGGAACTGATTAAGGAATTACGCACTAGAAACAACAACACCCCCATAGTCACATTGACCGGGGGTGTTCGTGTTGGGTCTAAAAACCTGTCATTTGCAGCCCTTGAAGCCGGGGCATTCCTTGCTTTAAAGAAACCCGTCAACAAACAGCAACTGCTTGACGCAATTGAAATGGGAACGCGTTAACCGCTAAAGCCACTTCGCAATGCCAAGCCAACAGCCTGCGTGCGGCTGGAAACGCCCAGTTTACGGAACACACCTTTCAAATGGGCACGTACCGTTACTTCCTGTAATTCAAGAATACTGGCAATAACCTTATTGGAATGCCCTTCCACAAGGTATTTCAAAACTTCACGCTCTCGTGATGTCAGTTCTTCAAAAACCTTGCTGTCGGTTTCTTCTTCAACAGCTTCTTCTTCCGTCGAACAAATCACAGACGGGATGAATTTTTCGCCATGCAAAACCAGATTGATCGCATTAATCATGGCCTGCCCGCCCAGCGTTTTTGGAATGAAACCAGCGGCCCCTTTATCAATACAGGACAATACATCTGCACGACGATAAGCACCGGACATCACGACAACAGGCTGCTCTTTGGCAAGCTCAACGATTTTTTCTACGCTGTCCAAACCGGATACACCCGGCATTTTCAGGTCAAGCAAGATCAAATCATATGTACTGCCGTTATTAAGCAGTGTTTCTGTTTCTGGCAAAGTCTCAGCTTCTACAACTTCAATATCAGGTTGTAGCTTATTGAAGATAAGTTTGATGCCCTCTCTGAAAAGACCGTGGTCGTCTGCCAACAGAAATTTCATGGTTATATCCCTCTGTTATCCGATACCTAAGTATCTCATTTTTTTGTACTTAAATCAAAAACTGGTTTGGACATCGTACTGAAGTCCATATTTTCGACATAAGGAATTTCACCTAAGATATCAACATTGCCGAATTGTTCAATGGCAATTTTATTTCTTTGGTTTAATGCTCCATTCAAAATAACACCTTTCACGGGAATGTCATTTGAACGAAGCGCGTTCAATGTGAGCAAAGTATGATTAATCGTCCCTAAACCACTTCTGGCAACGACAATGGCCTCACACTCCATTCGTTTAATCAGATCAATCATCATATAGTTATTGTTCAGGGGAACAAAAACCCCACCGGCCCCTTCGATAACTAGATGGCCTGTTACCTTTGGCTTTATAATCCGCTCGATATCAATCTCAACATTATCCAATCTTGCGGCTTCATGCGGTGATAACGGTTCGCGAAGTTCATACGCACAGGGCAAAATCTTTTCATCAGGAATATCTGCAAGACGTTGCACTGTCTTTCTATCTTCGGCTTCGATCGTGCCAGATTGGACAGGCTTCCAGTAAAAAGCTCCAAGTTGCTGGGTTAGCAGTGCTGAAATCACTGTTTTCCCGACATCGGTATCCGTGCCTGTGACAAAATATGTTGTCATTTCGTCCCTATCAACTGTAGATCACCCAAGATTATTTCGTAAGTCATCACACAGTCTTGCTGTTGATCCAACGCTCTTAACGCTTTTCTCATTTGTCCTGCTGATAACGGTTGATGGCCGTGGCGAGGTTCCTGTGCACCGATTGCTTTTAAAGCACGCAAAAAACTCAAACCGTTATCATATTTCTGAACACGTAGTTCATGACTAAACTGAATTCGGCATTCCGGAAAGTCATAAGTTTTCAAGTCCGCCAAGTCAGGATAATTATGCAGCCCCACAGGTAACTGCATAATTCCCATATGGTAACGCCATTCCTGAAATGTTTCACACCCTAAGGTCGTAAAAATAAGCCGCCCATTTGGTTTAAGTAGTGAAATCAACCGTTTGCATGATAATTCAAGATCTGTGAACCACTGGAAAGCGAGACTACTGACAATCAAGTCAAACTTTTCATCTAGATCTGGAAACTCACCATCCATGTTGTGAAAACGCACTTTATTGCCGATGCGTTTTTGGCATTGGGCCAACATATCATCCGATAAATCCGTCACCAGCCAATCGGCCTGGCCCAACAGGTCCTGCATATTTTCAGTTAAAAAGCCCGTACCGCACCCAATTTCCAGACATTTGGCATCATGTGCAATATCAAGCGTTTCAACATAATCGCGCACGTAGCCAGCTGTCCATTTCTGTACAGGGGCTTCGCGTTCATAAGTCGAAGAGGCTTTGGAAAAAGAGGCGGCGATGTGTTTTTTATTCACTTAAAAAAGTCTCAAAAATGCAAGGATATCTTCAGCGATGGCCTGAGATTCAAACAAGGGCAATAAATGGTTGCCCTCTTTATACCAAATTACCTCCTCACCGAAAGAGGTAGAAGTTAATTTTTCAGGGATAATACGATCCGTTTCCGAAGCGATGGCCATAAACTTTCCATCAAAACTTTCAAATGCCTGACGCACGTCACATTGAGAAAGGTATTTCAGCCCCTCGCTTAATTCTTGTGTATGAAATGCGTCTGAATAAACAGGAAAAAGATCACCGCAATTTTTCATAAAATCCGTCCAGACCTTTTCTGGCATTTTATCAAACTGGCTGATCATCCGCTGTAACATCCGAGGTGCCACACCATCGGGCCAGTTCTCATCAGCACAAAACTTTGTAAACCCGTTAATTGCGATCAATCCCTTACATGAAGGCACATGCTCCAACGCCCAGGGCAGTCCCATGGAATGGGTCACATAAACGGCATTCGGGTCGATCACGGGGTTCTCTTCTCCCTTAAAGCCCAGGTCGACAAACTCCTTGTCAAAGGTCGGAAGGAACATTGTTACCCCTTCCCAAAATGACGGGTCAAAGCCCCATCCGTGAACAAAAACAAGTTTAGTCATTTTTTGAAACTTTCAACAACATCACAAAGGTGATCAATATCACCCTGACTATGGGCTGCACTTAAGGCAAAGCGGATACGACTGGTCCCACGCGGTACCGTTGGTGGACGAATGGCAATTCCAAGGACATTTTCAGCCTCAAGAGCTTTTGCCATTTCCAATGTTTTTTTCTCATCACCAATAACCAGTGGAATGATTTGAGTTGAAGACTCTGCCACATCAAACCCACACGATGTGAAATGATCACGTACACGCTGGGCATTGGCATGTAGCTGCGCTCTTTCCTCATCCAACTGCGCAACAAGCTCCAACGCCGCATCCATCGCCCCAAGCACAGCTGGTGGCAAGGCTGTTGAATAAATCAGCCCACTACAACGATTAACCAGATAATCTTTCACCTGTTGAGAACACACGAGGTAAGCCCCGAAGCCGCCTAATGCTTTTGAAAATGTTCCCATTTTAAAGGGCACATTCTTACCAGCACACAGACCATATCCCTTTTGCCCCAACACACCGGTCGCATGAGCTTCATCCAGATAGAGTTGAGCATTATATTGCTCGGCCAATTCAATCAGCGCATCCACATCACTTTGATCGCCATCCATACTGAAAACGCTTTCACTCAGGATAAAGCGATCACTATTTGAATCCTTATTTTTCTTCAACAGGTCTTCCAGATGATTCAAATCATTATGACGATAACGGATTTGACGTATCCCGGCGGCCTTAAGTCCGTGATGCATACTGGCATGATTAAGGCGATCACAAAAAACAAGCGGTTCAGCCCCCAAGACCTCTTTATCAAGTAAAGCCGTCAAGATTGCAGAATTGGCCTGAAAACCGGAATTGAAGAGAAGCGCTGCTTCCCCGCCTTTGGCCTCCGTCAACCGTTTTTCCACACGTTCATGCAATTCCATAGTGCCACATACAAGGCGTGAGGCCATTGCCCCAACACCCCATTCCTGTGTCCACTGACACGCACGTTCAACTAACAAAGGGTGTTGTGCCAGCCCCATGTAGTTATTGGAAGAAAAGTTCACAATCTCATGCCCATCAATTTCCGTGCGCCCAAGGTGGCTTTTTCCCATGACACGCAGGCGACGGCGCAGCCCCTGTTTTTCAAGGTCATGAACATAATCACCAAAAAGATCGTCGATATAAGATGTCATGGCAAAAATTCGTTTAACACAGCCATAAACTCATGAGGCATTTCAGCATGAACCCAATGACCTGCCCCTTCAATGGTATGGAAAGCAACTTTGGGGAAAAGGTGACGGATCAATTGATGATGGCTTGACTGGATATAATCAGATTGAGCACCAGCAATAAACAGTGTCTCACCTTCATACTTTGCATCCATACGAAGAGCAGGCACCCCGCCAATCGTCTCCATTTCGCGTCCCAGTGTTTCAAGATTCACCATCCAGCGAAGGCCCTCAGGCGTATTTTCAAGGTTGCCCAACAAAAACGCACGCACACCGGGATTTTCAATCACATCCGCAATAAGGGGATCGACTTCGCTACGGCGTGATACCGTTGACAGGTCAACCGATTGCAACTTGTCCACATAAGATTTAAAGACCATGCGGGGATATTTTACAGGTGCAATGTCAGCCACAACCAAACGCTCTACCCGTTTTGGGGCCTTCAATGCCAAGGTCATGGCGACTTTACCGCCCATGGAATGGCCAACAATATGGGCTTTTTCCAATCCGCGCTGATCCAAAAATTCCACAAGGTCCTGCGCCATTTCCACATAGGACATGGTTTCGCTCCAGGGGGAAGAACCATGATTGCGCAAATCAACGGTTAAAATGCGATAGCTGCGTGCCATTTGCTTGGCAATAGAATTCCAGTTTTTTGCAGCCCCGAACAAACCGTGCAAAATAACAACCGGAGTTCCCTCCCCCATATCCTGATATGCAAGTTCCATCGTTGGATTTACCTTGTTTTAAACGCGAGTCTGTCTTAATTAGAACAGATGACCACCATTCGCCAACCTTCTTTTTACAAGGTGACTAGCCATGTGTTCTGCAACCAGCACATTCAAAGATATCGTAGATGCCCTAAAATACAATAGCGATGGCTTAATTCCGGCCATTGCACAACAGCATGACACCGGCGAGATTCTGATGATGGCATGGATGAATAAAGAGGCCGTGGCAGAAACACTGGCGACCAATCGCGTATGTTATTATTCGCGTTCACGCCAAAAACTGTGGCGCAAAGGTGAAAGTTCCGGGCAACAGCAAGAACTGATTGATTTTCGCACCGATTGCGATCTTGATACAATTGTCGTTCTGGTTAATCAAACGGGTGTGGCCTGTCATACCGGGCGTCGCAGCTGTTTTTCATGGGCAGCGCGTGACGGTAAAATCGAGGTTGTGGAAAAGGTCGTCACCTCCCCAGATGAACTTTACGGCAAAAAATAGCCCCTTCTCTTTTTACGGCACATATTATACCATTAAACATCTATAGAGCGTTTGACGGTATATAATGAGCAACCCTGGCGACGAAACCCAAACCATAGAAGTTCCGATATCCCAATGGAATGAAATGCGTGAACAAGTTATGTTGGCGCGCATGGAAGAAGCCGTTGTTGGTCGCGTGAAAAGACATTTTGCCTGGGCCGCCATTATTGTAGCTGTTTTAGGTGTGATTGGTATCAATGCGACAGGATATGTATTGGTCAGTGAACAACTCAAACCACAGCTTGAACAGGCCCGTAATGCAACGGCCAAAGCCAATGCAGAAGCCGAAATTGCATCAACATCAATGGCTGAGGTCAACAAAGCCATTAAAAAAGCCAAACAAGATGCCGAAGCTGCCTTGTTAAAAGCCCAGGAACAAACCAAAAAATCTCAAGCCTTGATTGAGAAGATTGATGAAGAGGCAAAAGAACTCGACAAAAAGTTTAATCGCGTCAAAACTGATTCTAACCGCGTCAAAGCATATTCAGAAAACGTCCGCCTCCAGCTTGAAGCTTCGTTTGACGAGGTTAATCAGCGCCTCGACAGCCTCGTAAAGAGTGTCCCTACCGCAGAAAAAGAACAGGAAGAAATCAAGGCATCTTCCAAGATTGACAGTTTCAAGGCAAATTCTGAATTTGAAGTCTACTTCAGCATAAACGCGGCTAAAGAAGCCATTCCTTTCATTGCAGATGCAGCAACAGAGCTAAAAAACTTGGGGTATAAAGTGACCGGAGATGAAGATTATTCTCCAGATTCCATTGGTAAATATGCAACTGTAAACTCTATTCATATTGCATATATGAAATCTGGAATAGAAAAGCTACACAACATCAAAGAGATCCTCCTAAAACATTCAGAGTGGAAGGTCCAAGTTAACGCATCCCCTCGCGATATAGAAAATGGAGATTTACCTCTCGTTGGCGATATACAGATTGTCGTAAAGCAGGCAGAATAGTTTTATCGGCCTCGCAAGCCCCGTTTTAGCGCAGACTCAATTGTCAGATAAAAGGCTTGTTCCTCTTTCCTTTGTGCTTGCCATTCAACCGGAGCCTCATAAGACTGCCCTCTAAACAATGCGACACCATAGGGACTAAAGCTGCGCTCATCACTGTCTTTAGGCTGGCGGAAAGTAATTTCCATCGCACGATAAGTAACAATCATCTTAAGTGCACCAGCGTCGCTCTGAAACTTTTGAGGTAATTCTGAACAAAAAGCAAAGCGATAATCACGTGAACGGGCCTGTGTAATCAGCACACGAGACCAATTTGTAATATCGTTGATCAAAAACTTTCGACGCAACTCATCTTCCTCACTCTTCAACAGAAGATGTTTTTCCAGTTCTGTACGCAGGCGACTTTGGGCACAGGTGAACTCATGGGGCTGGAACACCTCATCTGGTGCCTCGTTAAAATAGGTTTCAATCGCCCGGATAGGACGGCGGCGCAACACAACACCATTTACGGCCGGGTCATGGATTGCCCGCCACTGGCTGGCATTTTTCAGATCAATAACCATGCGTTTTTCTGGCCCAGCCTGTTTATTACGGGGCTTTAGGTTTCTCATATTCGCAGGCGAAACAACAGTGGGACGCAAGGTCATAATCTTCCCTTTCGGATATCGCGGATAAGAAAACGGGCAGGATGCAGCGCTTCGCGATATGTATTTTCAATTGGACAAGCTGTCCCGTCAATATAAGACGAAAGGATATCGGCCAACAAGGGGGCAGTTTGCACCCCACGTGCGCCAAGTCCGCACATCACATAAAGCCCCTCCACATATTGTGCATCTACAAAATCACCACCACGAGGGCCATGTTTCAATGCCTCATATGCCTCAACATACCAATCTTGTGAGAATACAGGCCCGACGATGGGCAGGTGATCAGATGTCATGGCCCGAATGGAAGAACGACCATCCCGGATTTCCGGCTCAATATCAGGCATGAACGTGTTCAATTTTTCACGATTGCGCACATGCCCCTCTTCGCTTACTTCTTTGTAACCATAATCGAAAAAATCTGACCAGCGTTCAAATGTCGCCCCGACAATATGCTCCCTTTCATAAGCAGGGATCATATATCCCCCCCCAGTGATCGCATGGCGAAGTTTTGACGTTTTATCCGTTGCTTGCACATAAGAAACCTGACCGCGACGCCCGCCCATAGGCAACGTGCAAAAATCATTCAAAGCAGAATTTTCCCCTGCCGTTGCCAAGACAACAGCGTCCCCTTCAAAAACAATTCCACCACCTGATTTCACAATCCAACGACCATCAGCCTGCGAAATATGGTCAATATTCACGTCAAACGAAGAAGGAATATTTTCCGATATTTTCTTGCAAAGTTTTTCTGGTTCAAGACAGCCTGCATTGGCAAACCACAGCCCCGCATTTTGCGCTTCAATACCTATTTTCTCACTTGCCTCGTCACGCTCTAAAAAGGTCATTTCAGATGCAGGTAAAATTAATTTTTTGCATAATAGTTTTTGGCGTTGAAGGTCTTCTTCATCTTCAGCCATTTGGAAAATGCCCCGTCCCCCTTTCCAGATATCATCACCTAAATGATCATAAAAAGAAAGCGCATGAAGATAGGCCCGAAGATTAAATCCACCCTCCATCGTAATACGCGGCTGGATCAATCCAAGACGGTTTCCTGACCCTTCCTGACCGGCTGTTTTATTACGATCAAATAAATGAACCTCATGCCCATCAGCCATTAAACGACGTGCTGTGACGCATCCAGCTACACCGCCTCCAACAACAGCAACTTTCTTCTTAATTTTTGGCTTTAAGTATTTTATAAACCATTTATTTTCAATACTTTGACTTATTACTTTTAAAGTACCAATTAAACTTTCTCTCTTGCGCCCAAACCCCTTGCGTTTGGTCATTTCAAAGCCTGCTTCCTGCAAACCGCGCTTGACAAACCCTGCTGCTGTAAAGGTGGAAACAATGGCCCCAGGTGCAGACAAACGCCCCATTTGATCAAACACATCCTGACACCACATCTCTGGATTTTTGGCCGGGGCAAATCCATCAAGATACCAGGCGTCCACCTGCCCTGTTGCCTGTTGATACATCTGTGCGGCATCACCAAGCATCAAGGTTAGTTTAACCTTTCCACCTTCCAAAACAATATGATGAAACCCCGGCGTCAAAACCGGATAGAACTTTAAAAACTCGTCGCCATACCCTTTCAAGGAAGGGAAGTTTTTATAGGCTTCTCGCAGCTCATTTACCGACAATGGAAAGGCTTCAACGGAGAGATAGTTCAGCTGACATTGTGTCCCGCTTTCTTTCCAACATTGCCATGTTAATAGGAAATTAAGCCCAGTCCCAAATCCGGTTTCAGCGACTGTAAAACTCTCTTTTCCCTCAAAAGCCTCTGGCATGCCACAGCCATTGATAAAGACATAAAGGGATTCAGCAACGCCGTCATCAACACTGAAATAAACATCATCAAAACGTTCTGAGACCGGAGTCTTATTTTCTTTCCAGCCCAGCTTTGGGGATTCAAGTTTGTTCATGCCTATCTCACTCAAAATATGTTGTTTTTAGTCTGATCCTCCCCATATCTATTTTATTAGGGGAACGATCTTGGGTCTGTAAAATGAAACATTTTAGCCCACCAAAGATAAATCGAAAAACATATGCGTGGTCTGTACGCGCCTTTTCAACTGTCAAACGTCTGCTTGGCGTGAACATCAAGCTGCACGCCCATCACAATCAGGTCGAAAAGGGTCATATTTTTCTTTTTAATCACTTTGCCCGTTTTGAAACCTTTATTCCGCAATATCTGATTTATCAAGAACAAAAGGCTTATTGCCGTTCCGTCGCAGCTGCTGAATTTTTTAAGGGGGATGAGCGCTTTACCAACTACCTCCATGCCGTTGGGGCTGTGCCCAATGATATGCCCAACCTGCTCAGTTTTCTGGCCCGTGATATCCTGTGCGGTAAAAAAATCATTATCTTCCCCGAAGGGGGTATGGTGAAAGACCGCCGCAGCCTGTCCTCATCTGGTGATTTTTCCGTCTATTCCCCTACGGCCGAAGAACGGCGCAAACATCACAGCGGTGCTTCCCGCCTTGCCCTTGTTCTTGATATCTATAAAAGAGTGGTGATAGAAGCCCATAAGAACAAGGATGAGGACACCTTGAAAAAATGGGCTGATGAACTGCACCTTAATGACGTTGATACATTGCTCATGCGCTGTCAGGAACCAACACGCATTGTCCCCAGCAACATCACATTTTACCCCATACGAATTTCAGATAACTTCCTTAAAGACAGCGTAGAACGGCTCACAGGCAAGCTTTCAAGGAAATATCAGGAAGAACTGCTGATTGAAGGCAACATCGTGCTGAAAGATACCGACATGGACATTCGTATGGGCACGCCGATTGAAAGCACCCTCATGTGGCCGTGGTGGGATCAGCTGATCCTGAAAAAAGCCGTTGACGGTATGGCCAGCCTGAATGACCTTTTTGCCTTTGGCAGTCAGGCTGACAGTTTTCTGGAACGCATTGCAGCCCAGAGATTGCGCAATAAAACAGAAGAACTACGCGATCAGGTCATGCAGGAAATGTATGGCCTTGTCACCATCAACCTCTCCCATATTGCCTCAGCACTGATTTTAAAACTGATTGATGAAGGCGCTGATCAGGTTCCACAATCAACCTTCCTTCATATCCTGTATCTTGCGGCCCGTTATGTCAGTCATGAAGAAAAGGTTCATCTTCACCGCTCCATGTTATATGCCGAAACTTATCGGGATTTGCGTGATGGCAGTTGCGAAGAAATCCAGCAATTTTTTCGTTCTGCCCAAACCGCCGGACTGATTAAACTGGAAAACCAAAGCCTCACCTTTCAACCAAAGCTCAAAGATGAACATGACTTTCATGATATTCGTCTGGAAAATCCCATCTGCGTCTATGCCAATGAATGTGAGCCCATTACCGGCATTGACAACGCGATACAACGGGCGATGGATAACCACCTCAACATTCCCGGTGCACAATGGGCACAGTATTTTTATGAGGATGAACTCCATTCTTTTGAGCAATCCAAACTCAAATTCTCAAAAGATGAATTTGAAGAAATCAACAAACAACAAACTGCAACAAAAGATGCCTCCCCCTTTTATCTTAGCCCAAAACAGGACATTGAAGAAAAAGCAACCAGCATTTTGCTCGTACATGGTTTTCTTGCCTCGCCTGCTGAAATGCGCGGCCTTGGGGAGGATTTAGCCGCACAAGGCTATTGGGTCTATGGTGCACGACTGGAAGGCCATGGCACATCGCCCTGTGATTTGCGTGATCGCAGCTGGGCTGAATGGATGCGTTCGTTAAAAATGGGCTATGAGGTCTTAGCCGCACGCAGCAAACGCATCATTATTGTTGGATTTTCAACCGGGGGCGCCTTGGCCTTGCGTTTTGCAGCCGAAAGGCCCGATAAGCTGGCGGGCCTTTGTGCGATCTCAACACCGTTAAAATTTGCCAACCCAAACCTTGTTTTCGTCCCCCTGATCCATCATGCCAATCGCTTAGCCAAATGGCTCGCCGCTCAAGAAGGGGTTTTACCCTATATCATTAATGAATCAGAACACCCGGATATTAACTACAAACATATCCCGGTGCGCGCCCTTCATGAATTGCGCCTGTTAGTGGATGAAATGGAACAAAACCTTCATCGTATCAACTGCCCTGCCCGCCTGATCCAGGGGGATGCAGAAAAGGTCGTCAAACCAGAAAGTGCCGACCTGTTACGCGCCCAAATGGTGGCGACAACACCGGAAGTCGTCATGATTCCCTCCACACGTCACGGCATTGTGACCGAAGACATTGGCGGCACACGTCAGCACATTATTGATTTCATTGAAAAGCAGGAAAGAAAATGAGCCCCTACAATCCGTAGAGGCTCATGTGATTTATGGTCCAAAGAAATAGACCCTGAGGTAAACACCGACATAAAATGTCAGGGCGACAGCCGCCAAAAGAAGTCCTATTTTTCCTTTTGACGGCAGGTTTGGTTTATCATTCATGATTTCACCCATCGCTTACTCCGCTGGTTTCGCAGTTGGCCCAGTCGGATATCCCGGGTCTGTGGTCGCTGCCATATTACCTTCACGATCCTCATAACCATATGGCGACCATTCAGGTTGAACGCTTGGCGGGTTCGGGAAATTCCCGGCTTGTGGGCAGTTCGGTGCATGTGTCCATTCCATGGAACAGGATTTCCACGGATTTTCTACTGCAACCTTGCCTTTAAAGGCGGAATAAATCCAGTTCAGGATGGTTACAGCCATACCACCTGCCACCATGAAGGCACCAACAAGGGCGACCTGATGATAGGGTTCAAACTGCGGGAACATCTGATAATCCCAATAACGTCGTGGCATCCCTTCCACCCCAATGATGAACAGAGGGATGAATGTCACATGAACACCAATGATATTAAGCCAGAAGCCCAATGTCGCCGCCGGTCCGTCCGCATAACGGCCAAACATTTTCGGGAACCAGTAATAAATCCCGGCAAACATCGCAAAGGCAGAGAACATCGCCATAATGAAATGGAAATGGGCATGGACAAAGGATGTTTCAGACAGGTGTACCGTAATGGCCGTCAAGGCTAACGGAATCCCCGTTAAACCACCCGATAACACCAAGAACAGACAGGAAATAGCATAAAGCATTCCCGTGTTAAAGGTAATGGCGGCACGGTAAAGGGTTCCCCACATGGACATGACCATCAACCCCACAGGGACCGAGATCAACAGGGTCGTCACCATTTGACCGATACGCAACCAGTCCGGCATACCCGATACATAGAGATGGTGAACCCATACGAAACCAGAAATCCCAACGATCCCCCAAATGCCACCATAGACACAGGCCTTATAGTTAAAGACACGGTTCTTACACATGGTCGCAAAGATTTCGAACAAGATGCCACAAGCTGGCAAGAAGATCACATAAACGGCAGGATGTGAATAGAACCAGAAGAGATTCTGATAAAGCAACACATCGCCACCTGCTTCTGGATTAAAGAAGTTGGTACCGAGATATTTATCAAACAACAACATGGTTACAGCAGAAGCCAGTACCGGAATGAATACCAGTTGCAGAACAAAGGCCGCAACAGTCGTCCAGGTAAAGATATTCAGCTGGTTCCAACCCATGCCCGGTGCGCGCATGTAAATCACTGTCACCAGGAAGTTCACCGCCCCAAGGACCGAACTAAAGCCCAAAAGGTGGACGGTAAAGACATAGAAGGCCGTATTTCCCGTCGTCGTGATGGAATAAGGCGGATAGCCCGTCCACATGACATCTGGTGGATCAGGGATCACAAAGCTCAGCAACGCAAGAATAATCGCCCCATAGAACAGCCAGATCGAAAAGGCATTAATCCGGGGGAAAGCCACATCTTGTGCCCCAATCATAAGGGGAAGAAAATAATTGGCAAAAAAGCCCGTCAAACCGGGAATAAGAAAGGCCAAAACCATGGCAGCGCCGTGGAAATAAAGCCAGTTGTTGTAATCATTTGGGTTATCCGTAATGGTTGGCCCAAGTGAGGATTGTTCCAAACGGATCAACAGCGCCATGAGCCCCGCAACCACAAAGGCTGCCATGGAGCCCACGAGATACATGATCCCGATGCGCTTATGGTCCGTCGTGAAAAACCACTCTTTGAAAGTCTGCATCGTCATACCTTCGCATCCTCCCCTTAGCTTTGTGATTTCACGGAATTGGCCGCACGGGCTTCTTCCTTGAGTTCATTGATGAACTGTTCATATTCGGCTTCTTCGACGACACGAACAGTGGTATACATTTCAGCATGTGCTGTTCCGCAATATTCCGTACAGGTTTCAACAAATTCACCTGTGCGCTTCGGATTAAACCAGACATAAGTCACACGGCCCGGCATCACATCTTCCTTCACACGGAATTCTGGAATATAGAGTGAATGCAGCACGTCTTCTGATGTCATGCGCAACACAACCGGCTCGCCTTTTTTGACAACCAGTTCTTCTGAAACCAGATCATCACCATAATCGAATTCCCAGTACCATTGATAAGCCGTAACGCGTATCTCTTTGGCCTCATCAGGAATACGGCGATAATCATTCCACAAGGTCCAACCTTTTGCAGATAGGAAAAAGTCATCTGCCATAAAGATTGAGGCCGGGATCAGTGCCCATGCAAGGGCAGCAGCGGGTGACAGCTTCGGTCCTCGACCAACCTCATCATCACTTTTTGCCCGATATTTCCAGACCATATAGATCGCAGCAACACTGAAAATGACACCGATCACAGTAATGTCGATGACAATCTCACGCCAGAGGTGATCCCATCCGGCGGCGGGGTCACGTTCATACCCCTCAGCGAACGCTGGTGAAGCCATCATCAAGCCTGATAAGGCCAGTACGACTTTCCCTGTTAACGCTCTCATAGCATTTCCTCCCTTTTTCTTTGTTTGCGCTTATAGGCAACAATCGTTGTGCCAAGGGCACTCACGCCCAAAATCAACGAGCCAAAAGCAACAAACATGGGGATGTTAAATATGTATCTGCCTTCCTTATAGCTGTAGGAATAGCATAAGGAGACAGCGTAATTGATGATCTCACTGGGTCTGAAATTGCCTTCGCGCGATTCCAGAACAGCCAGCTCGATATCACTGATATCTATGTCATGTGCATATAAGATACGGGCCAGTCGCATTTCCGGCGACAAGACCATATAGACCGTTGGGTGGAAAAATGTTCTATCTTGGGCTGACCAGAAAAAACGAAAGTCATAATGATCCGTAAAATTCTTGATCCGCGCCCGGTCAGCTGCACTTGCCACAGCAAATGTCCAACCATCCGCAACATTTTTATCCAATCCAACGTGAGTGCGAAACTTATTCAAGGTCTCCAACGTATCTTCTTTATCAAAAGACACCGTCACCACATCGAAATCACGCCCCGGCTTTAAACGCCCTGTCTTTTCAAGTTCTGCCAGTCGTTCACCCAATTCAATATTGACGGAAGAACAAACGCCATCACAAGTGTAATAAGACATGACCAACACCAACGGCTTGCCCACACGGTCTTTAAACGTGAAAGGCACCCCGTTTTGATCAACGAAGGAAAAACCTTTTTTAGGCTTGAGCCCAAGGACTTTAGCTTCGTTGATACGCAGATATTCAGGGTCAATTTCAGATTCAGGTACCTTAAAAGTCTGTGTGGCTTCTGCCTGCATTGAACAGAACAAAACCGACAAACTGATAAAAAATACGATGAAGACTGAGTTTCGCATATGCACGTTCCCTCGCCTTACCAGAAATAAATCTGTGAAACGACGAAGAACCAGACCACATCCACAAAGTGCCAATAAACCGAGGCACACGTGATAAAGGTCTTGTTGGTCATTCCCTTAAAGGCCGGGATTAAAACACAAACAAAAATACCTAAACCACCAATCACGTGGGATGCATGAAAGCCCGTCAAACTAAAGAAGACAGTCCCAAATGCATTTGTGTCTGGATAGAAATCAGCCGCAAACAAATGGTTATATTCATAGAAAGTCATCCCTACGAACACAAAACCAAGTGCCATCGTGATCATCAACCATTTACGAAAACCCGCCTGATCATCATGGGCATATTTTTCTTCCGCCACATGAATAGTCACAGAGGAGCCCACCAAGATCACAGTCATGATCAAGGGTAAGGCGACAGGAAATTCCGGCGTTCCTTCCGGCGGCCAAGATTCAGCGCCCAAGCGCATCATCCAATAAGTCGCAAAGAAAGACAGGAAGATGAAAATTTCCGAAATAATAAAAATAGGTAGACCGATCCCGGCCACATCTGCAATCAACGGCTTAACCGTCAGCCCCTCGTTAACCCACATGGCAATACCTGCAAGCAACATAGGCGTGCCAATTCCCGCAAAAATAGCTGCTAACAGCGGATTTTCATATTGGAAATAGGCGGCAAATGTTAACGGAACCAGAAAGAAAACACCAACAACCACCCAGAATGGCGCTTGGCTCCATTCCCAATGGTGTTCGTGAGCGTGTGAACTTTCAGCCGACATTCAGTTCCCCTCCCTCATGTCGTTAAAACAAATGATTAAAGGCATGTGTCGCACTGGACTTTTATGTTCATCCTAAATGGGAAGATGAACGTCCATTATGACGACAACGAAAAGCCCCCCTAAATACTTCATGGATGCAAAGAAATTAGTCATCGCCGTTTTTTCATCCGACGATTTGATCAAATCCCAATTACATTTCAGGAGATATAAACCGAGGGCAAAGGCCCCGATCCCATAGATATTGCCCAGTTCCCCCAGGAGCCAAGGCAACAAAGATGACCCAACAAGTAAAATACTGTTGATCAAAATATAACGCGAAGTCACCACATTACCGACAACAACAGGCAGCATAGGCACACCTGCGGCGGCATATTGATCTTTTAACCGGATCGCCAAGGCCCAAAAATGGGATGGTGTCCAGAAAAACAGAACAACAGCCAGTAACATCGGTAACAACCACTGATCCGGGTTCACGGCAGCAGCGCCAGCTAAAACAGCAAAACTCCCCGCCAAACCACCGATTACGATGTTAAGCCAGTTTCTGCGTTTCAGCCAGATGGTATAGACAACGCCATAAACAAAAGCGCCTAAAAATAAATGTGTCGCAACGACGGGATTAAACACATAAGTGGCAATCCCACAGCCCAGAAATAACAAACCCGCAGCGATCCAAAGGACCAGTTGCGGGCGATTAACTTGACGTTGCGCAAACGGACGTGAGGCTGTCCGTGTCATGAGACGATCAATGTCTCTATCATAGAAATGGTTAAATATGCTGGATGCAGCAGAACCCATCATCATTGCTATGGTCAGCAATAACAGGTGTCCCCAATCGACCTGCCCTTGTTGCGCTGTTGCAAGATATCCTGTAACGGCGGTTAAGGCGATCATAACGCCAATCCGAGGTTTGGCGAGCTGAATGTAACCTCCCATAATATTCCCCTTTTTTGAATGGGTTATATTATTTTTTTTATTATTGCCTGGAATCTTACCCTCAAATTAGAATAAGTCCAAAGGAAATCTTTTCATTTGCATCTCTTATTTACGTACAATCAATTTTCCACGCATTTTATTGTGTTCAATACCGCAGTACTGCGTGCAACCAATGGCATAGACACCTTCACGCAAATTTCGCAACGCAACAATATACTCTTTTCCAGGTTGAAGCAGGATATCAATACTTTGCCCTGTGGCCTCTTTGCTTAGATGAAAAGCATGCTGAATATCGGCTGTTGCAAGGTGTAAGCGATAGGTCTGCCCTGCCTGTAGTGTTAGTTCAGACGACCATTCCCATTGACGAGCCATCAAGTATATATCTGTACCCACATTTTTTTGTGTCATTAGTTTATTTTCAAACTCTTCCACATGGCTCAGCTCACGTATATATAGGTCACGGTTTTCAACTTTCAGGCTAGAGGCCAACTGTACTCCCATATACAAGGCGCAAAGACCAATGAGGGAAAGAATAGCAAGGTCACGCTTGTTCATAAATTTTCCCTCCCTTCAAGATTAGTTTCAGTGTGATCACAACGAACAACACACCACCGATTACAGCAATAATCCCGCCAATCCCCATCAGGCCCATGGACAGTATTTTTTCGATATTATCCAGACTCTGTGCATCACCGGCTGTTTTACGGGGCACACCTTGGCTACCTGCTAAAAACATCCCGCTGGCATGCATGATTTGCCCCAGCCCATAGAGCCAATATTGTGCAGTGAACAATCGCCCCCGTCTGGGTTCAATACGTATAAATGGCAGCATTACGCGATGATAAAAAATCATAAAGGAAAGATTGATACCACCGATCACGGCATGGTAGTGCGCAGGCACTCTGGTATCCGTTCCATCCAATAAAAGCCCATAGAATCCACCTAAATTGTAAGTCAATAAAGACAACCAGAGGGCAGACTTTGTTAAGTTATCCAGCATTTTTGCCCTGGAAGAGGCCAGAAACAACAGCAAAGCCAATGAAGCAATCATAGATGGAAGCGGCAAACCATAACGCAACAGCTCTGTAAAGAAACTGCGATGAACAGGCCCCAAAATCTCAAAGAAGCCATAGATTACAGGGGCCGGCAGTACAAACACGCCCAATAAGGCAAAAGTCATAAAGCTATAGAGAGGGCTTAACAGCTCTTCCCCAGTCTCGATCTTGATGAGAGCTGACCACACAAGGACCAAGAGCGCTGTATTGACGAATTGTAGAACATGTCCCCCGCCCCAAAAAAGTTGTTCATTATAGGTTGGCGATGGCAAATCCCCTGTCAGCAAAGTCGCAGCAAGAATAAAACAAAGTAAAGCAACCAGATAAATAAAGGCCGTCACCCCCGCCCCGAAATGATGATGTGCACGAAGTTTTAATTGCCTTATTGCCACAACGCCCAGCCCGATAAACAAGCTGGCAAGACCACCATAGTAAAGCCAATGGTTCATCACCGGGACATAATTGTTCAATTCAGCTGTTCCAAGGTCAAACAAGGCAGGAACAATCAACCCGACACAGCCGACAGCCGCAAATCCTAAAGCCCAACGTCCCTCATCAGAGGTGCTGTCTTCGCCTTTTTCTTTGGCATAATACCAACAAAATAAGGCCCCCATCGTTGCCAAAAACCAGACAACAAAAGAAAAGACAACATGCGTCACCAGCCCTTTATGAAAAAAGCTTTTCCAGGGCCAGGGCAGTAAATCCTGAATAATGGGGGTACGAGAAAAAACCAGCAACAAGGCAAACACACCGGCAATAGCCAGAGCCCCAACTGACAGCAACGTCCAGGCTTTACATTCCTGCCGTAAGGTCATACGCCCCCCGTATAGATATGAAAGGCCATCACATACACAACAATTCCAGAGGCACAGACAAATGTCCAAAGGGGGAATGTATAACGTGCAATTGCTTTATGGCGGATAAAATCTTTTTGGATCAGCGCACGCCATACTGACAGAATAATCATGACCAACACAATGGCTGCCATGACAATATGTGAAAATAAAATCGTGAAATAGACCGTTCGCACACCCCCTTCCCCCTTAAACGGTACATGGCCAACATGGGCATGGTAATAGAGGTAAGAGACGAGAAAAACAGCTGAGACCGCAAGCGCGGAAATCATTAGTTTTTTATGGAGATGTTCCTTGCCGCCCTTAACGGCCATAAAAGCCATCGTAATCAGCAAAAGCGAAAGTGCATTCAGTGTGGCCTGAAAATGGGGAAGAATTGATAAAATTTCCATTACGATGATTGAACCTCAAAATTAAGCCATGTAAAGGCTGTAAACACCAAAAGTCCGCCCGCCTGATGAAGCGAGGCCAAGGATATGGGCACAACAGCCAAAAGAGTTGCAATACCGATAAGCGCCTGAAGGCTGACAAGGAAAAAACACGCTTGCACAGCTTTGATATTTTTATATTTCAGCCAAAATAAACAGGAAAAAACGAACAATGTGACAGCCAACAAACGATGCTGAAACTGCACAGTCGTCACATTTTCAAAATGGTTCAGATACCAAGGTGTCGCGTTATAAAGCCCGCCGGGAACCCAATCCCCATCCATCAAGGGAAATGTATTATAGGTCAGCCCCGCATCCAGCCCAGCCACCAAGGCCCCAGCCAAGATCGTAATATAACTCATGCCCCATAAGAACAAGGCGTAGAACCTGCTTCCCCCCTCTGGGTGCACCCCCTGCCCTTTATAGATTTTGAGCCCAGCCCAGATCAGGGCAGCATAAAGAATAAAGGCAAATCCCAAATGGGCCATCAGACGATACTGGCTGACTTCTGGCACATCAACAAGGCCGCTTTTCACCATATACCACCCCAATATACCTTGTGCCCCACCTAAGACAAACAAGCCACATAAAGGCAAGATCATGGGCTTGGAAATCCATTTTTTATACAGGAAGAAAATCAAGGGCAAGGCAAAGGCCAAACCAATAATACGCCCCCATAAACGATGAAGGAATTCCAGCCAGAAAATATTCTGAAATTCGGCCAAACTCATGCCGAAATTGACTTTTTGATATTGAGGAGACTGTTTGTAAAGCTCAAATACCGCCTGCCACTGTTCTGTCCCCAGTGGAGGCAACCAGCCCGTCACAGGTCGCCAATCTACCATAGACAGGCCAGATCCAGTTAAACGTGTCAGCCCCCCAAGCACGACCATCAAAAAGACCATGCCAGCAACAATAAACAGCCACATTCCCACAATTTTATCGTGCTTCACAGCAGAAGAAGCGATCATATAAGCGTCTTATTGTGCTGTTGGAACCAGATCACGATAGGCATGCCAGCTGGCATAACCCAGCACAGGCATAGCTACGACCAATCCGACAAAGAAGGTCGCCATGGCAAACCAGGCAATAATCCCAATGGTAAAGGCCCAGCTCCACATCACATGACTGTTCTTCATAACCGTTTTAAAGCTAAAAGCCATCGCTTCGAAAGCACCAGTATCACGATCAAGGATCATGGGAACAGAAACGGCAGTTAAAAGAAAAACAATTGAGGCAAAAACCAAACCGACCGTTGATCCCACAGCCAAAAAGACCAGACCATCCGTGCGCGTAAAGATATCAACGCCCATGTTTTCCAATGACAAGGAAGCGTCCCCCATCATCAGGGCATAAAGAACAACGGCAACCTGCGTCCAGACCAGCATAAAGATCAACAGTACAAACGCCATAATCCCGAGCCTGCGAGGGCTGGAACGCCAAGCCCCGCATGTACTAACAAAGGTTGGAATTTGCCCCAGTTCACGTTGGCGCGAAACTTCATAAAGACCCAGTGCCAACCAAGGGGCAAATAAAATAAAACTGCCAGATAGCGGTAAAATCAGATAACTGAGCCCCAGAGCTTCAAGTCCCCAGAAAAGGCCATAACCTGCCAAAACAAAAATAAGGCCGTAACTTAACCCAACGCCGGGTGCATCTTTAAAATCAATCCAGCCTTGCCTCAGCCATTGAGCTGGCGCTTCAAGGTGAACTTTATTGGAGTCAGCGATATGGATCCCATTCGGTGTGGTAGCTTCATTCATGTCAGCCCCCTGCTTTAATTATACTCGGTTCGAGTTCATTTTAGAGTCATGCTAACATAAAAGCCCTATGGCGCGGTATGTTTTTTTATGTAAATAAACAGATAGAACTGTACAATCCCATTTGACATCACAGCCCTGCCCTCATAAATATAAGCCCTTAAAATTATTTATAGTTTGGAGCCTGTTTGATGAACGACCAGCCAAGCATTGAGGCAAAGCTCAAGCTTTTACAAGAACGTTTTGCCAAACGTCTCAACGATACTGCGGAAGAAATGGAAAGCTGGCGCGATAATAGCCACCTTGACCGTTTTATTGAAATCACACACAAGCTGGCAGGGACAGCAGGCACATTTGGGTTTATTGAATTAAGCCAGCAAATGAAAGCGCTGGAGCTGGAAGGTATTGGCGTTCGCTGCCACAAAATTTCAGAAGAACAAGCAACAGAACTGTATCAACGCACCCTAAAGATGCTCAAAGAGGCAAAAGCGAAATAGGATCAGCCCTCGTTTTAGCCCTGCGTCTCTTCCCATAACTCCATGATTTGATCAGACAGCATCATCGGGTCAAAAGGTTTGGCAATAACACCAATTGCCCCCAGAGACAAAAAACCCTTAATATCATCATCCATGAGTTTCGCGGTTAAAAACGCAATGGGTGTTTGCGCAAAACTCTCTAACTTTCGGATTTCCTTAAAAGTCGTCATGCCATCCATTTCAGGCATCATGGCATCAAGAAGCACCAAATCGGGTGTAAACTCATTAATAATGTCCAAGGCTTTATGGCCGCTATCAACGGCCTTTACCTCAAAGCCCCCTACATTCTCAAGGACGAGCTGAGCAATCTCGCGAATATCGGGCTCGTCCTCAACATATAGAATTTTTGTAAGGGCTTTCGTCATGAGCGCTTTTAAACGGGCCTAAAATCTCAGCCCCGCCCCAACCTCAATAGACTCCAACCAATCAAGGAAACGGTGAACATCTTCGCCTTTATAAATGCTACCATGCTGTGGGCAAAGCATCTCAATATCCAGCTTTCTCACCCGCTTGATCCACATATCCTTGGCGTGTTCTGACGGCATCCAACGTTGATGGAACGTCTTGATCTTGGAAATATTTTTGTCAAAATCTTCAACAAATAGAGAATCTTCCGGCTGGTTTAACCCTGCCCCAATATCACCACTGAACAAGATTTTTGCAACCGGGTCATAAACGCTAAAATTCCCTGAAGAATGCATGTAATGAGCCGGAATAAATTGAATTTCCAACCCGTCAAATTTCAGTGTCTGACCTTCATCCGGGATCGGGTTATAGGTAATGGCCTCACAGCCATAATGGCGCAAGAAACCTTCCCAGATCCACGGTGCATGCAGCGTTGCATTGGGCAAGGTCTTGTCCCAAAGACCAAGGGATGAGATCACATCCGGGTCTTGGTGGGATGCAAACAGGTGCGTGATTTGATCCACAGGCAAAAAGTGGACGACCGCTGCAAGCATGGAGGAAAACAGCTCAATCCCGCCCGGATCAAGCAAAATGGCCTCCCGCCCGGTCTTGATCATAAACTGGTTCGTATCAATAATTCTTTCGTTTTTTTCCGGGTCACGGCCAAAAACAACCCATTCGTGAAACTGGCCTTCGTATAATTTTATGGTTTGCATTACAATCGAACCTTAAGTCATTAATTCTTTTATCTTACGTTCAAGACTTTACGGCATTCCTGCACCGTTGAACGAATATTTTTTGCCGCATTTTCAAACTTGCCGACAATCGCTTCAAAGTTTGCCCGATAGATGGTTGAAACGGTTGCAGCCTCTAAACGTGATGTTGACGTTACCACATTGGCAGCAAGCATGCGCGATTCAATCTCTTCTAACAGTTCATGAAGCCGGCGCGTATTCTTGATCAGTTCAAGCTGAAATTGCTGTAAATCTTTTTCCGCCTCATGATAGGCATGATCATATGTGTGCGCGTAAAGGGCACCTTCTGATTTTATCTTCGCCCGATTAAAGTGATTAACCGCTTCGCTCCCCCGCAGGGCGGTCAAGGACGAACGCGAAATCAATAAAGCCTCGCGGTTAATATCTTCAACGAGGTTAATCGTATCACTTGCCAATTCCACCATATAATCGGTGATCGGCTTAAAGGTGCGGACATTTTCCCCCGCACGAGCGACCAATGCCTTGGCATTCATTGCTTCAAGGGAAATATTTTTTGCTTCTTTCAAGACGGCACTCAAACGGGCCGATACAGCTACAGCCGTAATAAAAAAAGTTGTACGCAGTTCAAAATCTACAGCCATAAAATTACCTTATGTGTCAGCTGCGGGCGCTAGTTGAAAATCCCAGAACACAGTTATACTGATTTGTTGATTGAATTTAAGCACGATCAGCCCAACAGCACAACAAATTATCCATGAAAAAAAAGGATAATAAGAGGAAAAAACATTGAAGTTCCAATTGCATTGGGGCAAATTGGTATATGATCAAAACAGAAAGTTAATGGCGGGAGGATTATGGACAATGGATGAGTTAGTTACTCTTGTTGTGAGTGACAACCCAGACTTCCGGAGTCTCGTTGTTTGCGGCCTTGAAGGCGAAAATCTGCATACCGAGTTTGTTGATAATTTTGGCGAACTTGAAAGAATCCTGCAGGAAGAAAACAACAACGTCTCCACAGTCATTACTGAAATCCCTGACGATCTGTTTGATTTTGAACGCAAACTGCGTGTTATCAAGCGCAAAGATTACGGCAAATATATTCCGATCATCGGCTTACTTGCCGAAAAACGTGATAAATCAGAAATCGCCCGTCAGTTATTTTTCCATATTCTGACCGTTCCCCTGCATGACCATATGCTGGCCCATACGATTGAAGCAGGAAAATCTGATTATCGCCGCTATCAGTCCCTTCTGGGCGAGGTTAGCTCACGCACCTCTGCAATCGGCTTGATTAAATCAGGAAACTTTACCTTAAAGAGCCTCCAGCAGGCAGAGGCCCTGACAACCATGCTGTCTTTGGCCTGCCCTGACCCTTCTGCAGTCTCTCTGGGCCTTTCAGAACTTTTAGTCAATGCCATTGAACATGGCAATCTTGAGATTTCATATGTTGAAAAATCCCAGCTTCTGGAAAACGGAAAATGGGATGAAGAAATCAAAAAGCGAATGAAAGATGCCAAATATGCGTCCCGTTTTGTAGAAGTGAGCTTCAAACGCGAAACAGCCCAGATCGACATCACCATTACAGATCAAGGGAATGGTTTTGAATGGAAAAATTTCGTGAACAGTAACCCGGACCAATTTACCAGTAAACATGGCCGTGGGATTGCTATTGCCATTGCGATGGGATTCAATAAGCTGACCTATAATGAAAAAGGCAATCAGGTTACAGCAACCATCAAATTGTAAATTTCTTTAAAAGCATCATACCCAATAAAAAAACACCCTCGCATTTTTTCGAGGGTGTTTTTTATTATATCTCTTATCCGCTTATTTCTTCGGACGAACAAAGCTAACTGTTGTCAAATCATCCGGAATTGGCGGGACCGCCTCTCTCAAAAATTCATCAAGAAGACGCGGCTGAATTTGGTCAAATCCTTCAACTGCATATTTCTTTGTACGTGCAATCAGTCCTTCTTCTTCCCACATCTGCCCCTCAGAATCCGGAGATTCGATCAAAGCATCTGAATAAACGAAGATGAAGCTGTTATCCGGGAAATCAATCACCTGGTTATCATATTCAAAATCCGCAACAATACCAACAGGCAAGCCCGCCGTATCAATGAAGCGTATCCCCGGTACGTCCCCTTCAATCCCGACCATAACGGGCGGCGCAGCAGCAGACGCATATGTCAGGGTGTTTTCCTGATCATCAATAACACCCCAGAACAATGTCGCAAATTGTTCAACAGACAACACTTTTGCCAAGTGGGCATTCACAGCCTGCAAACAGGATTTTGGATCGCCCCAGTCAAGATTGCTTTCGTTGATCAAGGTGTGAAGACGGAATGTGTTCAGGGCAGATACGACCCCATGCCCGGAAAAATCAATAATGAAAAAGCCAAGGCGATGCTCATCAATCTGTTGCATCCCCCACAAGTCCCCGCCCAGCTCGGAAGAAGCCTTCCAGTGGTTTTGAACTTTCAGCTTCATATTCTCTTCAATAGAAGAAATAACATCCTTTGTGGGGAGCAAGCTTTCCTGAATGACACGAGCAGAATTCAACTCCTGCTCCATACGGGCCTGATATGCTTTTTCCTTACGTTGCAAGATTACGTTTTGCAATTGCAGTTTTACGCGGGCAACAAGCTCATAGACGTTAATCGGCTTGGAAATAAGATCGTTGGCACCAACTTCAAAGACTTCTGCACGTTCTTGCGTGGCTTCCATACCTGTTTGGATCAAAATCGGAATATGCGCGTGGTTTTCGCTTTTACGAATACGACGGCAAACTTCAAACCCGTCTGTCCCCGGCATAACAATATCCAGAATAATCAAATCCGGATTCAATTCATCCAGCATTTCAAGAGCCATATCACCATTTTCCGCCACATGCAGATTGGTATAGCCAGCTTTCATCAAACATGTCTGGATCAGCGTGCGCAAGACCGCAACATCATCGACAATCAGGATCTTACAATCCGATATCTCTGAAAATTTTACGGCTTCATCCATACTCGTTTCCTTCCCCTAATGGGTATTTTGTAACACATGTCATTGCATGGGTTCAATTGATATACGTCATCTTTTTCATAATAGATGACAATTTATTGGTTCAAAACAACTCAATATCGTCTGAGGACTCAGCATGTTCAACCTGCAAGTCACCACCGGATGCATGTTCGTCAAACTCATCATTGCCATTATCAAAAAGAGTATGTTTTACAAACCGTTCTCTCATCTCACCTAACTTAAATCCAGAAATCATACTTTCAATCCAGACCTGATCGGGTTCAGCAACATAATCACGCCCCAAAGAAGGAGCGGATGTTTTTTCCATCTCAACCAGCATATCAACGATGACATTCAATGTTGCACTAATATGGGCCAAACGCTGGCTTGTACGATCCTGAAACTGCATACGCATGACAACATCGGCAATGCCCTTGGACAAATTGGAAGAATCTTCCTGAGAACGCGCAACAACATCCTCGATACTTTTGCTTTGCTGAACAATATATTCAATCAAATCTTTAAACTGGTCTTTAACTTTAACTTTCTTGGCAATATCAATTGAGGCGACCTCTCCCAGTGACTGCTCAACCTTATTCACATCCATCAATGCCTGAGACAGAGCTTCAAAATCAACAGGCTCACCAGATTTCTGCTTTTCACATTCTGTTTGCAAACACGTTTTGGCTTGCCCTAACAAAGAATGTAGGTTGCCAGTATCCTTTGACAAGTCGATAATTTTATTCAGCGTCTTATTCAGGTTCTCATCAAGTGTTGCCAGAACCTGTTCAATGGGAAGCTCTTCCCCATCAAATGTAATCGTAGTGGCTTCCTTAGCAAAAGTATTGATTTTTTCAGCTTGAGTACCCGCAACAAAAGCCAAATTCATGAAGCGGTCACTGAGTTTTTCAACACTTGTTTCAACAAGTTCAGAAGCTGTTTCAACTTCTTTGGCCAACGCAGACAAGCCATGGCGCTGTGCTGCAGACAGACTTAACCAGTTTTCGAGGGCTTCTTCATACTTTTTTTGCTCAGAATTACTCACTGGTTTCCCCATTATTCTCACATAATGAAATCAATTCACCTGCAATTTTCTTCAAATCCAGTTGCTTGTGAATTGCTCCACGTTCGAATGCTGCCTTTGGCATGCCATAAACCACACAAGACGGTTCATCCTGTCCCAGGTTATAGGCACCAGACTGCTTTAACTTAAACATGCCTTCACTACCATCACGCCCCATACCGCTCAGCATGACACCGATGGTTTTTTCCGGTGAGACATGGCTGGCAGAATCAAACAAAACATCTACAGAAGGAATATGCCCACTCACAGGATTGCCATCAACAAGACGACAGACCAATTCCCCCTTGCTGCGCGCAATACGCAGATGCATATCCCCCGGCGCAATATAAACATTACCCGGTCTTGCCACCGTAAAGTCTTCTGCTTCCTGAACCTGCATGGAACACATGGTGTTCAATCGCTTTGAAAAGGTACCTGTAAACTGTTTGGGCATATGCTGGACAATAAAGATAGGCGGCATATTTTCCGGCAAACGGCCAAGCACCGTCCGGATTGCCTCAACCCCACCAGTTGAGGCCCCAACCACAATCATCTCAACCCGGTTGTCCTTAATCGGGTCAACATCGCGTGGCAAGGATTTAACATCACGGTCAATTTCATCCAGCGGGCTAATGCGCGCACCTGCTGCCGTTTTGACTTTCTTGATGATTTCTCTGGCTTTGTCTTCAAGGCTGCGCTGCACATCTTGCTGAGGTTTTGCAACATAATCAACCGCACCGATCTCAAGGGCCTGAAGTGTAATATCAGCCCCTTTCTGCGTCAGGGTTGAAATCATCACAACCGGCATGGGGCGCAGCGTCATAATCTTGCGCAAGAAATCAATGCCGTTCATTTTCGGCATTTCAATATCAAGCGTGATCACATCCGGGTTCAGACGCTTGATCATTTCACGCGCCTTTAAGGCATCAGGCGCCGCCCCAACAACTTGAATTTCAGGGTCCGAACTCAAAATTGACGTCAGCATCTGCCGGATCAGCGCGCTATCATCAACGATCAGAACTGTAATTTTACGAGCCATATTATTGTTCTTACCTTCCCGTTAGAAAATTTCGATCGAACCTTCGATCTCGCTCTTCTCGATTTTAGATTTCAAGACCTGTTCTTCAGCCACAACAACATCATTGTCATGCTTGTCTAACAGTTTCATTTTCACTTTCCCACTTGAGGGGAAATACACAATCCGCCTGCCCTGCTCTCCACCAAGATGCTGGGCCGACACCGCCATATGTTCAATTCGCAAGTATGTTTCGACGAAATCAATATTCTTCGATCCGATAAGAGAGGAAGAAGAAATCACATTAGCCCCACCAAAAAGCTTGATTTCAAGACGATTTCGCGCCCCCCCCATACGTAGTACATCATTAATCAGTACTTCCATAGCATAGTTACCATATCGCATTGAAGCACTAACACCACCCCAGTTGCCAGAATCGCTTTCCGGCAACATAAAGTGGTTCACACCGCCAATCCCAGCCTCCGTATCACGCACACAGGCAGCAATACAGGAACCCAAAGTTGTCACAATCATTTCTTCTTTGTTATTCGTGACATAATGCGCACCAGGGGCAACTTTAACCGCGAAATGTTTAAAGTTCGGGTCCCAGTAACGGCGCGGCGCCTGTTGAGTGGACGCCCCGTCTAATGAATAGAGTGAGTTATTATTTGTCGTCATTTTTTCGTGTTCCCCTTCCCCCTCAGAGCACCCGCTGATAAATCGTACGGCCATACAGGTCCAAATGACCTTCCGTATCCAATATCGTCTCAGAGTGACCGATGAATAACCAGCCACCGGGTTTTAGCAGTTCTGAAAACTTACGTGTCATTTCCTGTTTTGTCTTATTATCAAAATAGATCATTACATTGCGACAAAAAATTGCATCAAACGGCCCTTTTACAGGCCACTTTCCAATCAAATTCAATTGCTTGAACGAGATATAGTTCCGCAACCTATTGGCTATGTGATATTGATCTCCCTCTTCCCCACGAGGCTGGAAATACCGCATATAGTCGTTATTAAGTGTTTCACCAGGCTTAAGTTTATAATTGCCGTTACGACCGAATTCCAACATGTTGGTATCCAAATCAGTCGCAAGGATTTTTGCATCTATGTCCTTGGCATTATGCTGTCTTAAAGCTTTATCAAGGACCATTGCAATACTGTAAGGCTCTTCTCCAGAAGAACAACCCGCAGACCAAATCCGTATCCGTTTCTGGCGACGGGCTTTAATCTGATGAATGGCTTCGGGGAACACCTGATTTTCAAGATGTTCAAAATGATGATTTTCGCGGAAAAACTTCGTCAGGTTTGTCGTGATTGCATTAATCAGAAAACCGATTTCCTGATCCCCTTTCGTCCCTGCGAGATAATGCAGATAATCAGAAAAAGACTGCAATCCCAAGGCTCTTAGGCGACGGGCCAAACGCCCATAGACCATATTTTTCTTATGCTCTTTCATCATAATACCGGTCCGGGTATGAATCAGATCAGCCAGCACCGCGAAGTCCCCATCCGAAAACGGGAACTCCCTGGCTTGTTCACGTGGTTTCATAACAAACCATACCTTTGGCTTTTGATTTCCATCACTGCCTGCACTGTTCTTACGAACCAATCTGATCTTTTTTTCAACCATAGACCGGCAACCTTAGAACTCTTCCCAATCCGCGTCAAAGCCCGCTGCTTCATTCTGAGCAGATTGCGGTTCTTCATCTGCGAACTCATCAAAGTCATCTTCAAACTCTTCATCAAATGATGCAGAAGACACTGGCGCAGGTGCTGGGGCAACTTTGCTTGCCACCTCCTTTGCAGTGACCGGAGCAATTGGTGTTGCTGCACTCGGCTTGCCATCCCCGATTTCGAAGAAGGACATCAATTGCATCATTTTTTCAGACTGCTCTTCAAGCGAACGCGCACTTGCAGAACTTTCTTCAACCAATGCCGCGTTTTGCTGCGTCATTTCATCCATTTGCGTTACAGCGGCGTTAATTTCGCCCACACCGGAAGCCTGCTGTTGGCTGGCTGCGGCAATCTCAGACACAATGTCAGCCACCCGCTTAATGGAGTCCACGATATTTTCAAGAGAGCCCCCTGTATCACCAACAAGTTTCACCCCTTCACGGACTTGCTGATTACTATCAAGGATCAGGCTCTTGATATCTTTTGCCGCTTCACTACTGCGTTGGGCAAGGGTCCGAACCTCAGAAGCCACAACAGCAAAGCCTTTACCGGCATCGCCTGCACGGGCTGCTTCCACCGCCGCATTCAGAGCCAACAAGTTCGTCTGGAAGGCAATTTCATCAATAACACCGATGATATCAGATACTTTCTGTGATGAGTCTTCAATAGAAGACATGGCGGTCACAGCCTGTTCAACAACCTTGCCACCATCTTCGGCAACATCACGTGCTTTAATTGCTAGCGAGTTTGCCTGCTGTGCGTTATCCGCATTCTGTTTCACAGTCGTGGACATCTCTTCCATTGATGCCGCTGTTTCTTCAAGGCTGGATGCCTGTGTTTCCGTGCGTTGCGACAGGTCGATAGAGCCCGATGAAATTTCCTTGGAAGCACTGGTGATTTCATTGGAAGACACAATGATATCACCCACAATCCCTTTCAAACGAACCGACGTCTGGTTGGCATCCTGCTTCAACGTTTCATATGTACCGGCATAATCCTTGGTGATCTGATACTGCAAATCCCCTTTTGCCAATGCAGACAGAGATTCAGCAATTTCATCAAAGACATCACTGACGGTATCATTCAACGCATTGATACTTTGGGCCAAAGACGCCATAAAGCCTTCTTTGCCATCCAGTGCAATCGACTGTGTGAAGTCACCGTTTACAACAGCACGCACCACATTGTCGACTTCTTCCTGAACTTTCAGTTCACTGGTGATATCTTTCCATTCAACAACACTGCCCAGTCGCTTGCCTTCCTGATCTTTCACAGGGGCTGCTGTCAGTTCAAAGGTACGATCCCCCATCATCATCCGGGTCTTGAAGATATTTTCAAGCTTGGACAGCATGTCCGCCTGATGTTTCGGGTTCTTGTGATAAATATCAATGGATTGACCCAAAACATTTCTGGCATCGAAATGCGGGATGGATTTCTTGATATCAGCCTCAGCTACATCCAGCATATGCTGAACCGACGGGTTCATATAAACGATGTCACGTTCTGAATTCGCCACCATAATACAGGTTGTGGCATTATCAAGGGCTGCGCGAATACGGTAGTTTTCTTCGGCAATAACACGTTCGCTTTCTTCTTTTTCAAGACGCGCCGTAATATCCGCCCATTCAACAACACTGCCCAAACGATTGTTTTCATCATCATACACAGGGGCAGCTGTCAGATTAAATGTACGCCCCCCCAGTTTCAACTGTGTTTGATGAGCTGACGTCAAGTGAGCTAGAACATCAGCCTGATGCTGCGGGTTCTTGTGATAAATATCAATAGATTGACCCAAAACATTGCGTGCTTCAAAATTAGGCAATGCCTTTTTAATATCCGCCTCAGCAACGTTCAGCATTTCCTGAACCGCTGGGTTCATATAGACGACTGTACGCTCCGTATCAGCGACCATAATACAGGTTGTGGCATTATCAAGGGCTGCACGAATACGCTTGTTTTCAATCCCCATGGAATGAATAAGGTTAAGAGAACGTGCCATATCGCCAAGTTCATCACCACGCTCTTGCATATCCAGTGACTTCACACGGCCAGCAGCCAGTTCACCAACGATCCCGGTTAATTCAGAAATCGGACGGGAAATACTACGACCAAGAAATGCCCCGACACCAATCGCACCAGCAATAATGACGAGGAGAACCAGAAGAACACCATTGCGGATATCATCAATAAAAGCAAAGACCTCTTCTTCTTCCTGCATGGCCAGAACGGCATATTTCACACCTTTAAATTCAAATGGCGCATACCCAACAAAATGAGGGTGCGGTGCTTCATTCTCACCCCAATCCACCATCTCAGCCATCATCAAGCCAGTTTGACCATCCAAGGCTTTTCGCACAAAAGCACCATCGACAGGGCGCTTCAATACAGTTGGTCGATCAATAATCGGAGACTGGTTGCGCGCAAGGCGGTCTTCACCGACCAGAATAATTTCACCTGTTTCACCTTGGTTAAAGCGCTTTCCAACAAGCGCATTAATGCGGTCAATCGGCATTTGGAAAATCAAGGCACCACGGGTGATACCATCAACGACAACAGGTTGGCCAATAAAGCTTGCTGGCGCATCAGCAGATGGCCCGTAAGGTTTAAAGTCATAAAATGCCTGTTCACCTTCACGAAGCTTAACCGCATCACGGAATGTCTTTGCCAAATCCGTGTCGCGCCATTGGCCTGTATTCAGGTTGGTTGCATAGTCCAGCTCTTTAAAGACCGAATAGACCAGGTTCCCCTTGGTATCAATCAGGAACACATCATAATAGCCACGGTCTTCCAAAAATTTGCGATACCAAGGATGGTATGCCTTATGAACCTGACCATACGCCGTTGCATCCCCATTGGCGACATCAAGCTTGTGCTTTTCACCAGTTGGGAACGGATTTTCATTAATGTACATACGCTGGAGATCCGTCTTTGGGTCCCCATCATGCATCGACCAAGCCCGAGAGAAAGACAACAATGCCTTTTTCGTCATGGGCGCTTCGGCAATAATGCCCAAGTCATTTTCAATTCGACCGAAGTAGTTTTTCAGCTCTTCAGCACGCAAAACCGTCAGATTTTGAAACTCGTCACGAATTTTTTCTTCTTCGACAGCCTGAAACTTCATAATTGCAAAAAAACCGACGAGCAAGGCGCTCAATGCGGCAGAAGCAGCAATAAATAGCGGAATTTTACGCGATAACTGCCAGAAAGATTTATTGTGGTCCATCTGTTCACTCATTTTTACTTATCCCCTACAGCTGCTTCACCAAGTGCAATGCCAGTTTCAATGGCCTGCGGGTTAAAGAGAAGATCTACATCCAACAAAGCAACCATGCGGAGTCACCGTCACAAGGCCACTTAAATATTCATCATCAATATTACGATCCATTTTCGGCACGTCCTGCACTTCATTTTTTGAAATGCTGATAATGTCCGATACCGTATCGACCAAAATGCCAACCATACGGTTTTCAACCTGTACGATGACAACGACATGCATCTTTGTTGCTTCTGTCAAGCCCATACCAAAGCGACAGCGCAAATCAAAAATCGGGACGATCAAGCCACGCAAATTCAAAACACCACGCATAAATTCCGGTGTATTGGGAAGATGTGTTGTTTCTGTCCACGCCTTAATCTCGCGCACAGCCATAATATCTACACCATATTCCTCTTCACCAATGGTAAAGGTAATATACTGGTTCACTTCTTCTGCACTGCTTTGAAGTTCCCCGTTCTCATGGACACTTGGCATGAGGTTGTTATCTGTCGGTGCCATGTTATTACTCTCCAGTCAAAAGGACCTGCTGTTGCAGGTTACCGTATTTTCGGCGCTTTTCTGAACCGTGTTCCATCTCAGCAAGACCATCTACATCCAAGATCAAGGAAACTTTCCCGTTCCCCATAATTGTTGCAGCCGAAATACCTGCAATTGGATCGTAGTTATCTTCAAGACTTTTAATGACGACCTGTTGTTGGCCCAACAGTTCATCAACCATAATCCCAACATTGCCATAACGTTCGGTTTCAACAATGACAACCAGAGCCTCTGCCGGGTTGGTCACAGCATCTTTCACATTAAACAGTCGATAGAGATTAACAATTCGGATGTATTCACCCCGGACGGAAGCCAAAACCCCACCGTTCACAAGAACCTTCAGCTCTTCTTGAACCGGATGAATACTTTCAATAATAGCCGTCAGCGGAATGATGTATTTTTCAGTACCGCATTTCACAATCATCCCGTCCAGAACCGCCAGTGTCAGTGGCAAGGACAGGGAAAAACGTGTTCCCTCCCCCGGTGTGGAAAAGACGGAAATACGACCACCCAAATTAACGATATTACGACGCACAACATCCATACCGACGCCGCGCCCCGATACATCACTGATTTGATCGGCCGTGGAAAAACCAGGGGCAAAGATCAAGTTGTCAATTTCTTCATCATCAAGGTCCTGATCCGGTTCGACAATACCTTTTTCAATAGCTTTTTCCAAAACCTTCTCACGATTGATCCCTCGACCATCGTCACTGATATCAATCTGAATACGACCACTGCGATGTTCTGCACTCAGATGGATCGTCGCACGTTCGGCCTTACCTGTTGCCAGGCGTTCTTCAGCGGTTTCAATCCCGTGATCAACGGAATTTCGGATCATATGGGTTAAGGGGTCCATCAATTGTTCAATAACCGTTTTATCAACCTCGGTCATTTCACCAGATGTAATCAAATCAATTTTCTTGTTCAGTTTCGTTGATAATTCACGAACCAAACGAGGCATACGGGCAAAAACGGATTTCACCGGCTGCATGCGAATTGCCATAACACTTTCTTGTAATTCGCGTGTATGAGCACTGAGGTCTTCAAACCCCTGAGACATAATTTGTCCCGCATTATTAGCCAGATCTTCGGCCTGCTGTTTTAACATCGCTTGTGTAATCACAAGCTCCCCAACCATATTGACCAGCTTGTCCACACGATCCAATTCAACACGAATAGAGGAAACTTTTGGACCGGCCGAAGCCGCCGCGCCTGTATCAGCCTTGCCTTTTTTAGTTGCAACAGCCTTGGACTTGTTTTTAGGAACAGGCGGCGCTGCAATTTGGGCAGGAGCTGGGTCTGGCTTTTCTTGTGGCTTGGGTTCAACAACAGGCTCAGGCTGTTTTAGCACTTCCGCAGCAGGCTGTGCTTTTGGAGCAACCTCAACATCTGGCTGGCTCCCCCCCTTGCCAAGCGTACTTTCCTTGATCTTTTTGACTTCAAGGGCACAGTCATCGACCACGAACTCAAAGACTTCTTCGATTTCCTCGATAGATTTATCTGTGCGTAACTCAAACACCCAGCTCAGATAAGCCACATCAGGTGAAATATCTTTCAAGCTGGGCAAGCGCGATGTATCAACGATTGCCGTACAATCCCCAAGGGAGTTCAGTTCCCGCGCCAGAAGCAAAGGTTCATTGGCAAACTGAAGAAGATGGGCTTCTGGAACAAAGCTAATGCTGTACAAGGGCAAAGGCGGATCATTGGTTTCTTCTGTTGCATCACCTGTTTCAGCAACAGGTTCATCAATGAAAAGCCCCCAGCCCTGTTCGTCTTCTTCACTGACGACTGGTGCAGCTGCAGGCTCACGACTGGGTACATCATCAAGGAAAAGACCCCAACCTTGTTCTTCTTCTTCGGCAGCAGTCTTATTGTAATCCTGCACTCCCCCTGACGCCGATTGCGAGGCAACGGGTTTGCCATTTGTATAGGCTTCTAGGTCATTGGCGACCCCTTGCCATATACTTGCATCGACATCTTCTTCATCCTGTGCCATCTGCACTAACGAAGCCAGCACATCGTTTGCTGCAATCAGGCAATCTGCAAGCTCTGCATTCAGCTCAAGCTTGCCTTCCCGAAGCTTATCCAATGTCGTTTCGAAAATATGTGAAAAACTCACCAGATCAACGAAGTTGAAGGCACCCGCCCCACCCTTGATGGAATGCACACACCGAAAAATGGCGTGCAGGGTTTCTACATCCACATCACTGAGTTCCGCCTGTAAAACGCCAAGGTGCTCTTCCCCAGAGGCAAGAAGGTCCTGACATTCTTCAAAGTAGGTGGCTTTAAATTGGCTTAGATCGAAGTCTTGAGGCACTGTTCGCGTACCTTTCTACAAGGTTGGTTTTACGGACAGACTTTAGAGACAACCTGAAGAAGCTTGTCTGGGCTGAATGGCTTGACAATCCAGCCTGTCGCACCTGCTGCACGACCTTCATTTTTCTTTGAACTGTCAGATTCAGTTGTCAGAACCAAGATCGGTGTGATTTATGCACATCATTGGCACGCAGCTGCTTAATCAGCGTAATACCATCCATACGTGGCATATTTACATCGGTGATGATCAGATCAACACGGTCATTGCCAAGTTTTGCCAAAGCATCTTCGCCGTCCCCTGCTTCAATGACATCATGACCAGCATTTCTTAATGTGAAACCAACCATGTCACGCATCGTTTTGGAATCATCAACTGCCAATACACGCAAACCCATTAATTTTTACTCCAATTTTCTAGATATTCAGATAACCCCAGGTCTTTCATTCCTCTTTCAAAACCTGAGCTTGAATTTTTTAACAAAAAACGACCACCGCTGGCTTCAACTTCACGCGCAGCTGCCAACATGACCTGTACGCAGGGCGTTGAAATTCTTTCCACGGGTTCAATATTGAGCACAATATTTTTACTCATAGAAGTACATTCCCGAAGAGACAGAAGCAATTCTTCAGCAACAGCCATATCCAAAATCGGAATCAGGCTCAGTTCTGAAGTCCCGTCATTTACCTTTATGGAAAAGGAATCACTCATTTCATTCTATCCTCGGCGCCACATACAGTTTTAATATAGTTCATAAAAACGTCATCTATATTCTTGTTATGGTTTTCAACATGCTATCAGCCTCTGCAAAAAAATAAAATCTTTTCTAAGCTGTAACAGCAACAGCGATAAAGTTCATCACATCAATTGATACATTTTTTTCAGAAAGAAGATGCACACCTTGTAAGTTTTCATTCAACGCTTCACGCCGATCCGGACAGATCAACGCAAATTTGACTTTTGTCATTTGCCGCATTCCATCAAGGCTACGCACGAGTTCAGCCCCGTCCATCTCATCTAGCCCCTGTGACACGACGATGATTTCCGGCTTCCTCTGGATTGCCATTTTATAGCCTTTAAAAGCAGAAACGGTCGTCATGAGAGAAAAACCACTTTCTTCAAATGCAGGTGAAATTTCACCAATCAAATCGGTATTTTTTCCGATAATAAGGACTTTTGCTGTCGAATCTTTAACAGAATCTGGTTTTAACGTATCTTTTTGCGGCAAATCATCAAGCCAAAAGCCAGCACGCCCTTCATCACTGCCTTCATTGCTTTCAATCAAGTCAGTCAAGCGATCAACATATATGTATGAATCATCAATCTGGTTCTGCGAAAGTTGCTGCGCCCCCTCCAGATAATCTTCCAAGGCATGACATAATTTTGTCACCAAGGGCATCTGGAACGTGCCCCCCATGCCTTTCAGGCTATGGATCTCGCGATGAAATTCTTCATAGATTGCATCCTGATCTACATCAACACCCGATGTTAAAAGCTGCAAGATCTCATTCAGGCGCGTGAGTTTTTCGTGGGCTGTCTCAAGAAACTTCTCGTTCATCTGCGCGAGAATTTCATTCATATCTGGCATATTTTCCATGAGATGCCCTCAAACTCCGTAAGAAAAATTAAAGTACTTCATTTAGATAATGATTATTTTTTTAAAGATTACAACTCAACAATACCGTTTTCAATCGCATATTTAACTAAACCCGCAGATGTTTTTACATTGAGCTTTCGTTTAATGTTTCTGCGATGGGTCTCTACAGTTCTCACACTAATATCCAATTCACGCGCAACGTGTTTATTGCTATTACCTTCTGCCAGTAATTGAAGAATCGTTTTTTCCCTATCGGTTAAGGGAACTTCCTTTGTTCCGCCTTCATTCAGCAAAATATCTGTCACACCAGAACTGTAATATGTTTTCCCCTCATAAACAGCCTTGATTGCACTGACCATTTCACTGGAAGACACATCTTTTAGAATATAGCCCTTTGCCCCGGCTTTCAAAACGCGGGTGATATATTCCCGGCTATCATGCATCGTCAGCATCAAAACTTTGACATCCGGCTCATCACTGGCGAAACGTTCTGCGGCTTCCAGACCATTCATCACAGGCATATTGATATCCATTAACACAATATCAGGGTGATGTTCTTTTGCCAGAGCCAAGGCTTCTTCCCCGTTTGCCCCTTCTGCAATCACTTCAATCAAATCATCATCTTCAAGGCGGGACCGAATACCGTCCAGCACAAGAGGGTGATCATCAATCAAAAGCACCCGTATTTTGTTTTCATTCATTGTTCCACCTGCAACACCCGTAGCGGTAATTTAGCTTCAACCACAGTTCCTTTATCCGGTGATGACCAGACGGTCAGCTCCCCACCATGAAATTCTATACGTTCTTGCATGTTTCGCAAGCCAATCCCTTGGAAAGCATTTTTTCTCCCTTCCATTCGCAAGACATCAAAGCCAACGCCATCATCTGAAATAATCATACGAACCCCATCGACACGCTTAACGAGTTCTATTTTCACTTGAGAGGCCCCCGAATGGCGCTCAATATTGGTCAGTGCTTCCTGTGCGATTCTAAACAGCGTTGTCTTAACATCTTGTCCTAACTGTTTTGTAAAAGGATGTTTTTTAAAGCTAACTTCAATCGCCGTGCGTTCCCCAAATTCATGACTCATGGCATCAAGAGCGGCAGACAAACCGATATCATCCAGAACACTGGGGCGCAGATCACGCGAAATACGCCGGACTTCACCAATGGCTTCACGCAGGCCCATTGCCCCTTTTTCCATAGGCTTAATGGCATCTCCGGTACCTGTTTTCATTTTATCAATGGCCAGTTCAATGGAATATTTAACAGATACCAGAATTTGACTGATCCCATCATGGAGTTCACGCGACACGCGGCCTCTTTCTTCTTCCTGAAACTCAACAATACGCTGTGTTAATTCTTTAAGCTGGGTATCTGCCAGCTTACGTTCTGTTGCGTTAATCACCAGTCCAGAAAGGAAAACACCAACCAAGGCCACCACAGCAATCCAGAAAATTAAAATAAAGGCCCGTTCAATCCTGTCTTTGATTTCTTTTTTACGGGTTTCAATTTGATCGTAAATTTCATCAAGATAAATGCCTGTTCCGATCATCCAGTCCCATTTGTCCAACATCACTGCATAGCTGAGCTTTTCAGCAACAGTATCTGTCGATGGTTTTTCCCAAAGATAGCGGTAATACCCGCCCCCTCTGCGCGCCCGTTCCGTCAACTCCTTAATGACCAACCGGCCTTTGCTATCTTGCAAGCCCCACCAGTTCAACCCAACAATCTCGGGCTGACTGGGATGAACCAACCCAGTCCCATCCCCGGCATACACGAAAAAGTATCCATCTTTACCATAAGTGAGGTCATTCAAAATCGCCTTGACCTTTTCCTTGGCAACCTCGTCATCATCTCCTGCATTTTGGTAGACATGATCCACCGCTGTCAGGGCCATATGCATATAATGTTTCAACTCGTCCGTTTTGGCTGAAATCACATTTGTTTCAACCCGTTGCAGCTGTTCTTCAATCAAATCATCTGATTGAAAAAACAAGATAAATATAATCACGCTGAGAGCGAAAGATAATGGCAACACTGCCAAAAGCAGAATTTTTAAACGCAGCATAAAACAGACCCAAACTTCAATATTTCGATCATACCATGGAATAAGCAAAAAAATACTACGTAGTTATAGGTAGTATATCTACGTAGTCACTGCGATATTCAAAACCGTAAATTCCCGTTAGGGTAAAAGCCAAGTTGTTTTGATGAATACGGGCTCGCCAGCACACCTTCCCCCGAACTATGCACCCTACGTGCTGGCGGGTCTTTCATCTTTATTCAAACAACGCCCCAATTAAAGGCTTCTTGCTTCCCCGGCAAGAAGCCTTTTTCTTTACCTTGAAAATTCGCTATAAAATATGGAAAAGGGAGAAATGTATGTTTGAACAAAAAGAACCTGTATCCCACTATGTCAAGGTGGACGATTATGAAATTCATGTGACCGAATGGGGTGTCGATAATGCACCATGCATTTTAATGTGGCATGGACTGGCCCGTACAGGACGCGATTTTGACCATTTGGCACAGGTTCTTTCCAAGACATATCGGATTTTATGCCCAGATACCCTGGGCCGTGGTCTGTCACAATGGAGCACTCATCCAGAAAAAGAATATTGTTTTGATTTCTATGAAAAAATTGCCCTGAAAATCTGCGAGATTTTTGGCTTTTATAATTTTGATTATATCGGCACCTCCATGGGCGGGGCCTTGGGCATGCGTTTGGCGGGTGGTCCCCTAAAAGGAAACATCAACCGTTTGGTCATCAACGACATTGCCCCAGAAGTTGCCCCCACTGCGGTTGAACGTATTCTCACCTATGTTGGCAATCCCCCATCTTTTCAAAACATTGGCGAACTTGAAGAATACTTGCGCACCATTTACGAACCTTACGGTTATCTAACGGATGAGCAATGGCGTTTAATGACGGAAACATCCTATCGCCGGATGGACAACGGGCAGATTACCCCACATTACGACCCTAATATCGTCAAACAATTTAGTGAACATCCAGATGACTACAATCTGTGGGGTCATTATAATCAGATTGAGGCTGAAACACTCGTTCTACGTGGGGCCACCTCAGACCTCTTGCTTGCTGAATGGGCGCAACAAATGACAGAAGTCGGTCCGAAAGCGCATTTGATCGAAATCCCTGGCTGCGGCCATGCCCCTGCCCTTAATAGAAGCCAACAAACCCATATCATCGAAACATTTCTGGAGCATGACACATGACAGGTGATGACCATATCAAAAAGCTACTTCAAGAAGGCTTGGGCAAATTCAATATGGAAGACCAATTGAATAAGGAAAATGACCCACGTACCCAAGCCCCGGATGAAGTTCCAAGCTTTGAAGAACTCGGTTATGACTATGAAACCAATCCCGTCCTCAAAAAACGTGTAGAAGACGAAATTAAGGAACTCAAAAAGAAAGACGGGATTGAGTGATCATTCTACAATCACTTTCTGTTCCTGCACACCGAGCCCTTGTATCCCCAGCGACATCACATCCCCCGCTTTTAAATAGACTTGCGGGTCCTGCCCCATGCCCACACCCGGCGGTGTCCCTGTAGAGATCACATCACCGGGTTGAAGCGACATATAACGTGAGAGATAACTCACCAGATGTTTGACACCAAACACCATGGTTTCAGTTGTCCCTTCCTGATAACGTACACCATTGACTTCCAACCACATGGAAAGATCTTGAGGATCAGCGATTTCATCTTTGGTCACAAGCCAAGGACCAATGGGCGCAAAAGTATCACAGGACTTACCCTTTACCCATTGCCCAGTACTTTCCAGCTGATAAGCCCGTTCAGACAGATCGTTGAGAATGCAATAGCCTGCGACATAATCAAGCGCATCTTCTTCATCAACATATTTGGCTTCCTTGCCAATCACAACGGCGAGTTCACATTCCCAATCGGTTTTCACGGACCCACGGGGCAAAAGCACGTCATCATTGGGTCCATTGATCGCGCTGGTGGCTTTTGTAAACAGCACAGGTTCACTTGGCACGTCCATTCCCGCTTCTGCCGCATGGTCTGAATAGTTCAACCCGATACAAAGGATTTTACCGATCCCCCCTACACAAGGGCCAAGGCGGGCATCGTCGACTTTGGGCAACGTTTGAACGTCCAAAGCAGCCAGTTTTGAAAGAACCTCCTCAGATAAGCTCTCCCCGTTGATATCTTCCACAATACCTTCAAGACTGCGCACCCCGTCATTCATATCAAGGATACCGGGTTTTTCCTGACCTTTTTCGCCATAACGAACAAGTTTCATGAGAGTTTCCTTTCCCTATTCTTTACTTGGCGCTTCAAGCAGATTATATAGTCGCCATGAACAAGCGCATTCCAAAAATTGGCATTGTCAGCCTGGGTTGCCCAAAGGCACTGGTTGATTCCGAACGTATCCTGACACGGCTGCGTGCAGAAGGCTACGAAATTTCACCTTCCTATGACGGTGCAGATGCCGTGATTGTGAACACCTGTGGCTTTATCGACAGTGCCAAGCAGGAATCCTTTGATGCCATTGGCGAAGCGCTGACTGAAAACGGCAAGGTGATTGTCACAGGCTGCCTGGGTGTGGATGAAGAAGGTATTCGTGAAATTCACCCCGGCGTTTTGGCTGTAAGTGGCCCCCACCAATATGAAAGTGTCATGCAAGCTGTGCATGAAGCCTCTCCACCTGCTCATGACCCATTTGAAGATCTGGTTCCTGCCGAAGGGATTAAGCTGACACCGCGTCATTATGCCTATTTGAAAATTTCAGAAGGCTGCAACCAGTCCTGTACCTTCTGCATTATCCCGTCCATGCGCGGTAAGCTGCGCTCACGCCCGGCAGGGGAAGTGTTGAAAGAGGCTGAAAACCTCGCCCTTAGTGGGGTAAAAGAAATCCTGCTGGTATCCCAAGATACCGGGGCCTATGGGTCTGACCTGAAATATGCCGAAAGTGACTTTTACAACAAGCAAGTCCGTACCAAGATGTATGACTTGTGTAATGCCCTTGGTGATCTAAAAGTCTGGACACGCTTGCATTATGTCTACCCCTACCCGCATGTGGATGACATTATTCCTTTGATGGCCGAAGGCAAGGTCCTGCCGTATCTGGATATCCCGTTCCAACATGCTTCACCGAAAATCTTGAAGTTGATGAAACGCCCCGGCAATCAGATTGAACTGCTGGAACGGATTAAAAAATGGCGTGAGGTCTGCCCGGAGATCACCATTCGCTCCACCTTCGTTGTCGGCTTCCCCGGTGAAACGGAAGAAGATTTCGAATATTTGCTGGATTGGTTGAGTGAAGCCAAACTGGATCGCGTTGGCTGTTTCAAATACGAAAATGTTGAAGGCGCTGCGGCCAATGACCTGCCAGACCATGTAGATGAAGAGGTCAAGGAAGAACGCTGGAACCGCCTGATGGAACATCAACGGCAAATCTCTGATGAACGCATTCAGGCCAAGGTTGGCACAACCGTCGACGTCATTATTGACGAAGTGGATGAAGAAGGCGCTGTGGGCCGTACCAAAGGCGATGCACCGGAAATTGACGGCGAAGTCTTTATTGATGGGAACGGTGCAACCGACCTTGAAGCCGGGCAAATTGTCAGCGTACAAATTCATGCGGCAGAAGATTATGATCTGTGGGGAACGTTGATTACGTCATAGGGAAGACAATTGTTTTGACTTCCCCGCCCCACAGGCGTACAAGGCGCGCACCTCCATTCATTTTTACCTGTAAGAAAGTGCGTCTGTCATGGAAGTGTCCACACGATACCCTCACGCCATTATCATTCGTCTTGCGCCTGAAATTTTATTAAAAGCGCCCGCAACCCGTAAAAAATTCCAGAAACACCTGCGTAATAATATCCAGCAAGGTATGGAAAGCCGGGGTGTTGAATATGAACTCATCGGTCATGAAGGCCGTATGCAAGTTCATACCACAGACCAAGAAGCCGCAATGGATGTACTTGCCCATACTTTTGGTGTCGCAAGCTACTCCCCCATTGATAAAATTATTGACGGCGGGCTTGAAGCCCATAAAGAAGCCGCTGTCGGTCTTTATAAAGAACTGGTCACAGATAAGACCTATGCGGTTCGTATCAAACGCTTGGGTCAGAAAAAGAAATTCACGTCTGTTGAGATGGAACGCCAAATTGGTGGGTGCCTGCGTCCCTTTGCCAAAAAGGTTGATCTGGATAACCCGGAAGTTCTCATCAAAGGTGATGTTGCAGGCGATCTTGCCTATTTCTATACGAAAAAAATTAAAGGCCCCGGCGGGTTTCCCATTGGCATTCAAGGGAGTGCTATCACCTTGATTTCCGGTGGTTTTGATTCCGTTGTTGCCGCTTGGTACCTAATGAAACGCGGTGCCATGAATGATTTTGTCTTCTGCAACCTTGCAGGGGGTGCTTATGAGCGTATGGTGGTTGAAATCACCAAAGTTCTTTGTGACAAATGGGCAACAGGTACACGCCCAAAACTCTATTGCATTGATTTTGAACCTGTCATCAATGACCTGCGTGCTAATACCAGCCCGGAATGGTGGCAGGTCATCCTGAAACGCCAGATGTATCGCGCAGGCTGCGAAATCGCCAAACGAATTGGCGGGGATGCACTGGTCACAGGCGAAGCTTTGGGGCAAGTATCTTCACAAACCCTGTCCAACCTGAACACCATTGATGAAGTGTCCGATATTCCAGTGCTGCGCCCGCTGATCGGTTTTGATAAAGAACAGATCATTAAAGACGCCCGTATGATTGGTACAGACAAGCTTTCTGAAAAAATCCCGGAATATTGCGCCTTGAACAAGCGTCGCCCGGCGATTAAGTCAGGCCGTAACACTATCACCAAAGAAGAAACGAAGATGAACTTCGACATTCTGACCGATGCGGTGGAAGGCTGTAAAATCTACGATATGTTTGATGTGAGCGATGCCGATGTCGCCCAACATAGTGTCTTTATCGAAGAAATCCCTGAAAATGCCATCATTATTGATTGCCAACCTGAAAGCCTTTATGACGATTGGCACGTGGCCGGAGCGGAAAATTACAGTGCAGGCAAGCTGATGAACAACTTGCGTAGCCTTGAGAAAACCCAACCTTATGTGCTTTATTGCCCGTTTGGTACACAATCTGCGGTGCTGGCAGAACGGATGCAAAAGGCAGGGTATGAAGCCTATTCCTATAAAGGTGGGATCAAACAGCTGAAACGGCTTTATCCCAACGGGGCTGAACAAGACGACGAATAAAAAGAATAACGGGCTGCAAGATCAAAACTTGCAGCCCTCTTTTTTATCCAAGCGGTACAAAATAGTTCTCGATACGAATATCGTCTTCTTCAACCGTTGTATAGCCATCCATCTCGGCAATTTTCTGCGCAGCATTTGCACCAGAACCATCACTATCATAATAAAGGTAGGATTTTTCGACCTCATCCCCTTGTAAGAAGATGAATTTTGCCGTGGTGTCGCCAAAGTTATTGCTTTCAACATCTGTCTGATGTGTCACGGTTGAACCACTGAGGAAGCTGACTTCAGGAACACTGGAAAGAAGCTCACTTGCCCCGCCAGTCGCCAGCCCCAAAGCTGATGCATCAAAGACAAATTCATCATTACCCGTGACCCCACCTTCAAAACCTGCAATATAATCGGTAAAGCCTGTAAATTCGGCTGCAGTTTCATAAATAAACTTATCAGCGCCATCACCGCCATACATCGTATCGTTACCAGCCCCGCCAATCAACTTGTCAGCACCTTCATCCCCCATAAGAACATCATCGCCCCCGTGACCGGAAAGCTCATCATCACCTTCCATCCCGATAAGGGTGTTCACACTCTCATTACCATCAATCATATCAATCAGGGATGTCCCGTCGATATTTTCAATGCCGCTGATATCCACATTACCAAAGGCTGTTCCGGCAAACTGATCCCCGACACCCCCAAGGGCTCCATCACCTGTGATCCCAAGATCAAGGGTCAGGCCACTTGATGGATTGCTCAGGTCAAAAGATAACCAATCCGTGCCAATCCCACCATCAATAACGTTTCCAGCCGCCCCGGCAGCCATCTTGATCCGGTCATCACCAGAACCGGCTGCAACTAGATTACTGCCACCGACCAGATCAATCATATCATTTCCGCCGCCACCAACGACAATATCATCACCAGTTCCTGCATTGATCACATTGGCATTATCATCACCTGTGATGTTATCACTGTGGCTTGTCGCAATGATGTTTTCAATTCCGATCAGAGTGTCTGTTCCGGTTGTGGCCCCTGTCGCAGCGCCTGTTGTCAGGTTAATGACCATCGCTTCGTTATAGGTGGCATAAGATACACCATCAACACCTGCCCCACCATCATAGGTATCATTACCAGATGTCCCGACAAAGTTCTGTTCACCATATCCAGCAATAATATGGTCATCCTTGCCCGCCTCACCTGTGAGTGTTACCCCACCGATGAGGGAACCGTCATTATTGAAGGTCTGTTTATAGATGCCACGCCCAGACGCATCATCACCTTCCCAAACAACAACAAAGCCACTGCCTGAGATATCATTGTCAACAGCCTCAACCCGTGGTGCAGACTGGTGGCCGACCACCTCGGAATTGATCAGGAAGCTATCTGTCAGGGCTGTACCTGAATTGTTAAAGATACGACCAAAAATACCACCCTGATCGTTATCCATTCCATCCACACGCCAAACGGCAACGAAACTGCCGTTATCCAATCCAGCGACAGAAACCGTCGCCTCCGGATCACTGTCTGTTGTATTCAGCTGGAACGGGCCAAGAACCTGCGTTCCATTCGGGGCATAAATGGCAGCCATCGCATCCAGCTTGGTATCTGCATTTGCATCTTCAGTCCAGGACACAAGAATATTACCATTATTCAGTATCGTAATATCACGGGATGTAATGTCATTTGCGCTATCTGTACTGAGAATAATGTTGCTGATAACCACACCATCATCACTGTCAAAAATCGACATTTTCGTAGAATAAGTTGCCCCGGTTGTTTCTTGCCAGACAACAGCATACCCGCCTGTATTCAGGCCGATAACTTCTGCGCCGGTTTCTTCATTCCCGCTATTAGCAATAACTTGGCCACCAGATGACGTACCATCTGCCTTATAATGTTTGGTGTGGATATCACCTTCTTCGGTCCATACCGTAATAAACCCGCCATCATCCAGACCCGCAACCCGGATCGTATCCTGATAAAGTGTTTGTGAGGTGGTATCGACGATAAAACTCGGCGTGCCAAAATCCGTATTCAGGCTTCCATCAGAATGGTAAACTGCGGCAAGTACATCGGTTTTATTGGAGCTGGGATCACCCCCTTGAACCCAGGTAATGACAAAGCCACCCGTTTTCAGTGCACTGACCCGTGCAGACCCGTTGACATAGCCCGCAGATGGGAACTGGCTAAAGGACACTTCCGCATTTGCCGTGCCCTCTTCATCATAAATGCGGAAATAAACGGCAGCATTATTACTTGCATCCAAACCTTCATAAACAACGACACTGCCCCCAAACTTCAAGGCTGCAATATCGGGAGCAATCTGACTGTTCACTGTCGTTGTGTTCACCAGCTCTTCTGCTGCCATGGAAACCGTGACATTGCGTTGATCGGCCGTTACACCATTGCCGTCGAAATAAAGCTGTTCCACACTGACAAGCGTATCCATCCCTTCGTTGGTACCCGATAGCGTATTGCTATCTTCAACCTCAAGCATGGCACCAAGCTGCGTCAGGATATATTCGTTGGATTTCCCGTCATAATTGGCCTGATCAAACCCACCTTGGCCAAACAGAATATCATCGTCTGCATCACCAATAAGCAAGTCATTCCCATCACCGGCAAAAATATGGTCAACCCCATTGGTGCCTTGCAGACTATTAGCTGCCGCATCACCATTGATGATGTTTTCACTGGATTGGGAGTTAACCGTTACATTGACACCAGCGCTATCCGTACCGCCATTTCCATCAGAAATCGTGTAGCTAAAGCTCGTCCCACCTGTAAAGCCACTAGATGGCGTAAAGGTAATCGTGCCATTGACATTTGGGATCACAATCCCGTTTGCAACAGCGAACGGATCCCCCAGGCTCACAGCTGTACCGTTGATATGCGTAATGGTCAGGCTGTCGGCATCCGCATCTGTATCATTGCTTAACACAGTAATGGTCGTTGCCGTGTCAACATCGGTTGTCGCACTATCATTATTGGCAACAGGATTATTATTGGGTGTTGACTCAACAGTCAGGTTCACCTGCCCGGTTGCAAGACCACCAGCGCCATCACTGACTGTATAAGTCAGGGTATCACTGCCTAAAAAGCCGTTATCCGGTGTATAAGTCCAGGTTCCGTTCTCATTATCCACCAGATTACCGTTTGAACCACCGTAAACACTGCTCAAGGTCAAAGTCGCATTATCAATATCCGTGTCATTTGTCAGCAAGTCTGACGCAGAAATAATAATCGGTGTGTTTTCCTGTACCGTAAGATTGTCATCAACCGCAACAGGATTATCATTCACAGCTGTCACCGTCACGCTGATGCTATAAGGGTCGGAATAATTGCCGCTGCTATCCTTGGCAACAACCTGGAAACTGTCAGAACCGCTAAACTCGGCATTGGGGCGATAGACATAGGTCCCATCGGGTTGGACGTCCACCTCCCCATTTGTCGCCTGAGCATGAAGGTGCAGAGTCACAGCACTATCCAGTCCACCCAAGTTCTGGTCTGAGAACTGGATCAACCCATGATGGCCTTCGTCTTCGCGTACCGCAAGGGTCGCTGTATTTTGTAGAACCTGTGGCAAGGCAGGTGCAAACTCAGCCCCTGTTGGCAAGGTGATATCTGTATTGTTACCCGATGTATCGGCAATCACACCGCCTGTTGGCTCGTCAATCATACGCCAATAGCCCAACAGGTTCGGCTCTGTCCCACTTAGGCCCCCTTCACGGATATTTTCAATCGCGGCTTTGTCCATATAGGTGTTCCACAACTGGACCTCCCCAATATGGGCATTCACGTTATTACCCAGGATCGCGCTATTGCTGCCGGAAATGTCATATGTCCCCTGAATGGAGCTTACATTGTCATGGCCCGTATAGATGTCGAGCTGCGTCCCGTCATAACTCAGCGAAATATTTTCCCATTCGCCAAAATCAAAACCGTGTGTAATCGTTGTTGAAATTGCACCACTATTCAAGCTGACAACAATTTCTTCATTCGCATTTAACGTAACAACCAGCTTACCGGAACCAATATTCAACAGTTCCTGTCCTGATGCCGTCTGTGCATTTAACCAGATGGATGTGGTAAAGGCGTTGTTGGCCATGACCTGTGTGCCAAGATCAATAGATGTCGACCCATTGAGGCTCAGCGACTGATGCAGGTAATCATTGAGATTTGGTGTCGGGGAACTCCACTCTGGCGTCCCACTAACAGACAAGTTGCCGTAAGGAGAGCTGGAACCATTATTACTGACAGATGTTCCACTTCCATCATCAAAGTGCCAGAAGCCTGTGATCTTGTTGGATGCAGACCATACACCTTCATCATACACTTTTGTAAATTTGCTTGCGTCCAGTGCTTCATCAAACACAGCAAAGTCAGCGATTTCACCGATGAAATGGGTATCTTGCGCGGCATTGGTCCCAAACAACAAACTTGCATCTGTAATGCTCAGAGATGTGATTTCATTATCAACCCCCAGTGTCAGGCTTGCCCCTGTATATTCAGTCCCATCCACAAACAGACGTAACCCATCGGTGATATCATAACTGTAGCCAATATTATGCCAGTGACCGTCATTAAGGTTTGCACCAATTGTTGAGTAATTTTTGATCTGAGCACTGGCCCCTTTGATCTCAACATTTAACTCGCCACTGGCTAACATAGTCACAGTTGCCGACTGACCTGATGTGCTATCTGTTGCAAAGATCGCCCCTTGGGCATTTGATGTTGTCTGAATCCAACCAGATACAGCATGCGCCCCAGCCAGCGCATTTGTCCCACTCGTCTGGGCAAAATCGTCCCCACTGAGGGATAGGCTATCAAAACTGCGGACATGGTTGTTATTAGATGACAGGTCTTCAACATATTCCTTATCATTATGGTCAGCCGAAGCAAAATCCCAATAAGCTTTCAATGAAGTATCTGCTGTATTGGAAAGTTCCTGCCCCATATAGCTCTTGATATCAGCCTGCGTGCGTGCCTCAGACCAAATACGGGCTTCTGTCATCTCCCCATCAAAGAAGAGAATGGGATTATCCGCATCCACAGCGCCAACCATCAGTTCAGAATTTGCCCCATCTGTTGGTGCCTGATTTTGCGGATCATAGGTGTTATAGGGCGATGTCGAAGCATTTCCACCAATTTCACCAGAAATGGCTGAAACCTCTTCCCCATTTTTATAAAGCTTAATCACCCCATTCGTATTGTCACGCACCAGCGCAAGATGCGCCCATTCCCCAACAGAAAGGTTGGTATCAAATGTGACAATAACATTGGCCCCCGCCCCATATTCATGAGAATAGGTGATATCACCCGTACCGGCCTGAATTTCCAGCATATAGAGCTGGTTGTCAGCACTTGCTTCAGAACCTGTATCCCCGGCCATGGCAAGAATGCTTTGCGTCCCAGTCAAGCTATCCGGTTTGAGCCAGGTCTCAAGGGTCAAATCACTGCTTAAGGCAAGGCTATTCGTATTGCCCCGCCCCGCATTGATATAATCATCCACCCCGTCAAACACGACGGAAGCCATTTCAGAGACAACACCTTTGATAACAGGGGGGAAATTATATTCGGTGATACCGTCCATCGCAGAAACAGGTGGCGCAGTTGTCACCCCTTCCAGCTTGATCAACGTGCTATCATAATTGCCCCCACGAACATAAATATACCCATCTCCGGTATCTGTGGTGAAGAATACAGTTCGTTGCGCAGCAGTCGCATCCGCGTCAATGACCGAAATCGCAGCCTCGTAGGTCGTATAATTCCCATAAATCTGAGGTGCGTAAGCCGAACCAGACAATCCTTCAAAGGTAATTTTATCCCCGGCGGTTGCATCAAAGTCCTTAATCGTATCCCAGACTTGATCGGCATTGCTGTTATAATAACTATCTGAACCAACCTCATAGGCAAATTCATCCGCACCAGCACCGCCGGTTAACGTATCAGCACCGGCCTGACCTGCGAGTGTATCATCGCCAGCCCCTGCATTCAGGATATCGTTACCGCCTTCACCGCGCAGGCGGTTGGCGTTACTGTTGCCCGTCAATGTGTCACCTTTTTGGCTACCACGGACGTTTTGAACATTCAGTAATGTATCTGTATCGCCATAAGTATCAGTTGCTGTGTCTTGGGATAGATCAAGAGTAACGCTACCTGTCCCTTTTTCACGGCTATAGTCAATTTCGTCACGGGAACCGCCACCATCGAAATAGTCATCCCCTGCCATACCGCTGAAACGATCGTATCCGGAACCACCAGTGAAGCTATCGGCAAAGTCTGTCCCCCGGATACGGTCAATATTGTTCAGTGTGTCTGTATCACCAAAACCATCCGTAACCGTATATACCGTTGAATCAGAATTGGCGGTTGCTGTAATCCCTTCAAAGGCACCGTACCATTTGTCTTTTTCGTATGATACCTCGTCAAAATTATACCAGCTGTTCAAGCCGTTAAAGGTATCGTCTCCAGCCAAGCCAAAGTACTTGTTATAGGTTTCCGTCGTTCCTGTGTTATAGCCCGTAAACACATCCCCATATGCGGACCCACGGACATATTCAAAATTGGAAATTGTATCGGTATTCCCCCACCCGTCAATGGCTGTACCCGCACCCAGGTTAACTGTTACCCCTGCCGGATCAATAGAATAAGACAGTTCGTCTTCAACACCAGCGCCACCATCAAGAACATCGGCACCGTCCATACCGGCAATCCGTTCGTAATGTAATCCGTCCGAACCTGTAATCGTATCGGCATTGCCGGAGCCGCGAACACGCTCAATAGAAGAGAACGTATCGGTATTGCCATATGTATCGACAACCGATGTACCATCCAGGTCAATGGTAATGCCTTGTGCCCCGGTTTCCTTGTCAAAGCGAATTTCATCACGGCCGCGATCCCCGGAGATCGTGTCTGTCCAGCCTGTATAGGTATCGGCACCATCCATCCCGGCAAAGGCATTATAATCACCAGACCCGATAAAGCTGTCGTCATATTGAGTACCAATTACGAAATCAATATCATTAATTATATCTGTAGAGGCATTGCTGGAGATTGTCCCGGCATCAAAATCTGCGGTAATCCCGGTTGAGCCATTATCATAACCACCGTAATTCACAACGTCATAGTCAAGCTCTGCCTGTATCGGAATTTGGCTATTGGCACTTGGCTCTTGTTGTGTTGTGCCATCACCATAAATGGCCTGTCCGCCCAATTGATTGACAATAAAGCGATCATCCCCCTCATTACCAATCAAGCGATTAAAGGTGCTATTGGTAATCAACGTATCATCACCATCTCCCCCAATAAGCGTGCCATTAGGGTTATTTAGGATCAGACGGTCATTACCGTCAAAGCCCTCAATCGTATCATAATAATCAGAGCCACTCAGGGTGACTTCGGGGGCGTAATTGACACTATAGGGATATGTAAATGTTTGTGTCGGAGCAATCCCGTCATTAACCGTAACCGTCAACGTACCGTTTGAAAAGCTGTTGTTATCCGTTTTAAAGGTCAGATTACCCGACAAAAGGTAACTGTTAATTTCATTTACCATCCCCGTCACATTTAGAGTCGTTGTTCCCTTGCCAGTAACATGCGTATCGGTAAATGCATTATCTGTATAGATTAAAGTTCCATCCGTAACCGTAATCGTAACGGTTTGTTCCGTTGAATAACCATCCGGATCACTGAGCGTTAAGCCGGAAATAACGTTGGTATCTTCACTGTTAAAGAAGAACTTGTCATCAATCACACCGCCATAACTGGTGCCGTTTGTGCTCAGGTGATAGGAAGATTCGCCTCCATCTGTATAGAGAACACCATGCTGGGTACCATCTGTTGTTGCCTCATCAAAGACAGAAGTCCCTTCCCCGTCATTGAAACGATACAAGCGAGATAAGCCCGTTTCATCACCGACCAGAACGGTTTCCTTATTATCCTGAATTTGGCTTTGACTGCGCACCCCATCCCACAAGCGTATCTCATCAATCTGACCATCAAGATTTTTACCGATATACAGCTTGCCTCCGCTAGGTGCCACCGGGTCTGCGCTTGCATCAATGGTTTGTGTCGGATCACTCAAAGTGACAGCCTGACTATCAATATAAGCTGTCCAGCCTGCCCCATCATAGGTCACGGCGACATGGGTCCATGTACTGCTTGGAACCACCTGATCCAAATACAATGTACCAACCGTTTCAATGGACAGAGCAATTTTGGCATCCGCCTCATGCTGTACAAGCTTCAATTGGAAACCATTGCTGCCTGCTGTCCCGTTTGCCACTAAAACCGGATTGCTATACGCGCTATAGGCATAGAAAGTTGCCTCAACACTAAAGGCTGACGCGCTGGCAACAAATGTCTCGGCCTCAACGTAATTACCTGCCCCGCTCAACGACGTGCTACTGCCTTCAACAGTAGGCAGCTCATTCACATTATTATAGGTAAAGGCAATGGTTTTGGAGAACGTCAGACCATGCTGGTCTGTCACCATGACGTCAACTGTATCACTGCCGTTTGTTGTCCCATTATAAGGGCTTTCATAATCAAGTGACTTATCATTTTTCAGCTTCAGCTGATTACCACTGATTTCAAAACGTGGATCTGTTGTACTGAAGGTAAAGTCGGCTGATGATGAATCCAGATCTGTTGCATCCAATGTCCCCAGAACGGCCCCAGTGACATTTTCATCCACAGAATTCAGTGTCAGGGAAATATCTGTCGGCACATTACCAACGGGCTGGATCAAATCTACAGGCGTGGTATTCACCCCGTCACTAACATCATAGGTAATTTCCAGATTACCGGAGAAAACTCCATTTAAGTCAATCGTATAATCGCCATTTGCATCTGGACCATTCAACGTTCCGGCTTCACCACCCAACAATACATTGCTGATCGTCAGGTTATCGCCTTCTTCATCCTGAACGTTATTCAGCAGCGTTTGTTTTGTAAGCGCGATACCTGTTGTCCCAACAGCCTGGGCCGGTAAAACATTCCCCACATCCACAGGGGCATCATTTACAGGTTTGACATTCACTTCGTAGCTACCAGAAACAGACAAACCACTTGAATCCGTAACGGTCAAGCTGAGGTGTCCGACACCATTAAAATTGGCAGACGGCTGGACAGTCCATGTCCCATTCTGATTGTCCGTCACAGTGCCCTGATCCAGACTTATATTGCTGATCGTAAGCGTATCTGCCGTATCTACATCGTCAAAAGCTGCCAGCAAGTCTGCTGTGCTCAAGACCAATGGCGTATCTTCCACAGCTTCAAACGACAGAGTGCCAACATATGGAATAGGTGTTGTCACACCTTCTGTCGTAAAGATGCGTGTTTCAACATTCACACTATCGTCTGACCATGAAGCGATAAAGCGTCCATCAGGGAATGTATCAATAGAGGGATTACGTTGGTCGCCAGTAGTATTTTGATGAATTTGGAATTCCGTACCAACCGCAGTCCCTACATTATCAAAACGCTGCCCATAAATCCCAAAGGCATCCCCGTCTTGCCCATTTGAATGCCAGATTACAATAAAGCCACCTGTTTCCAGTGAGACAACCTGAAATTCATTTTGTGTATTGGTCGTATATGTATTTACGCGGAAGTCATCCTTTAAGACAGTCCCAGCATTGTTATAGACAGATGCATATACAGCAGAACTGCTGCCGTCCAATGTTGTATCTTCCCAGACAATAACAAAATTATTATTTGAAAGGGTTTCCACCTCGGCATATGCCTTCACATGTGCTGCAGATGTTGTTACCTGAGTTTCTGCAATAAGTTCTGTCCCGTTTTTATTGAACTTCTTGTAGAACATCTCCCAATAGCCCGTTTGACTGGAATGCCAGGAAACAATGAAATCCCCATTATCAAAAGTCGCAACCGCAGGCTCGCGCTGGCGCCCTGCCGTCGTTGTGTTGATCAGGAAGTCAGAAACAACGCTTGTTCCATCTTCGGTAACGATTTTACCAAAAACATCTTCTGAATTTGTCGTACTGTTATCTTCGTAAACAACAATAAACTCATCTTTATTATCGCCGTTAATATCGCCGATATTGTCCATATTGATATAAGCTTGGCTACCCGCATTCGTCGTAATACCAGAAATTTGGCTATTCACAATGAACTGGGTTCCCAATGTTACAGCCGTTCCATTCGGCATCACATTTTGAGCATAAACATCATTGGATGTTGTGGCACTGTTATAACCAACCCAGTTTACAAAATACCCACCACCATCTTTGGCCGTGGCAACAATATTAAGCTTGTTCCCCGTATCACTGGAATTACTGACGCTAAATTCACTGCCAATCGCAGTGCCATCATCCAAATAACGCTGCCCATAAACTTGTGTACTGCCCGATTTTGAAGAAAGCCAAAAAACGGCATACTCACCCGTGCTATGCACCACGATACTTTCTGAAACACTTGTATGTCCTGTTGATGTCACCAGTTTTTCATCAGCCGTTGCTGCATCTGTTGGATCAAATGTCGGCACATCATTAACAGGATTATATGTCAGTTGAATTTGCTGACTATCAGTGCTTAAGGCCGTACCACTCACATCACGTTCAGAAACGACAAAGGCAATATTTTCCGTCTGATCAAAGTTCGCTGTTGGAATATAGCTAAACTGCTGAGTTCCGCTATTGTAATAGAGCTTACCCCCTTCAAGAACGGTACCTTCGCTGGCTGCGGCCAATTCTGATAATGTCTTACCTGCAACACTATCAATAGTAATGCTATCACCATCAACTTCTGTCACCTGATCCAACAGGTTTTGGAGCGTAAAGCTAAAGGAAGTGTCTTCATTCTGTGCGGTTGGCACAAAATCAGTAAGCGTCAGTAGGTCATTCACAGGCTCAACATAAACCCTGATATCACCCGTCGCAGCCCCCCCCCCGGCATCTGTGACCGTAACATTCAGGTTGCCAATACCGTTAAAGTTGTTATCCGGTGTTAACGTCCATGTGCCATTTTGATTATCCACAACAGCCCCGTTTGCAACACTGTTAATGGTAATTGTATGGCTATCACCAAGGTCTGGATCGTGGAAGAAATTCAGAATATCTTCTGTCGTAAGGACCGTCACGGCATCTTCATTAAGATGCAAACCATCCAGGTTAATGGCAACGGGTTGCGGCGTCGTTACATCTTCATAGCTATAAATCCGGCGTTCAACACCCGCTTCCCCGGCGACTTCATTTGACCATGTGACAATAAACTGTCCTTCCGGCAGGGTTTCAATATGGGCACTCAGCTGATGGCCGGGTGCAGAATTTTCGCTGATATTGAACTCACCACCAATCTTGTTGCCCAGATCATCAAAACGCTGGCCTACAATCTCAAAATAGCCTGGTTCTGCAGATAAGTCAGACTGCCAAACAGCAATAAAACCACCTTCCGGCAAACTTGTCAGATTAACATGAGACTGGCTACCATAAGTGGCTGTATTTATAGGGATATCAATTGCTGTTTCAGCATCAATATCTGCCTGTGAAGGTACAATTGGGCCACCGTCTTTACCAATAATAGCGCCCTGTACCCCTAAATCACCGGCACCGTCACCATCAAAATCTGTCCATGCGACTGCCAGATTGCCATTGCTTAACAATGTCACATCCATATCCCATTGCTGGTTGGATGTTTCAATACTAATCAGGCGTGGTGCATTCAGGACAGTACCGTCTTGTGCATAACGGGCATAATAGACATCTGAATCCCCACCGTTGTGGCGGTTAAACACAATACCAACGCTACCATCGTCAAAGACAATAAAGTCACGCGGGTTTTCCCCTCCTGTTGTTGTGCCGTTCAAGACAATCGGCTCAGAAACAGTGCCATTGCCATCATGAACAACCATAAACATATGGTCATAGGACGTCGTATCAATCGTATGGCTATCAGCATAGATACTGACATATTCCAACGGCTGGCTCGCTGGCACAGCTTCCATATTCAGGCTGAAACGGTTCTCATGCAGGTAATTATCGGCAATTTTCACCGCTTGTTGCGCTTCCAAGCCCCCTTGGCCGTCGGGCTGGTACTTGCGGGTATAAATGTCATAGCCGACAGTCTGTTCGCCATCATTTACAACAAATTGAACAAGATAGCCGCCATCCTCTGTCGCAATAAGGTTATGTGCCCACATGGCAGCCGTCGGGGTTTCACCAACCGGGAAGCCCCCTTGGGTGCGAAGGTCAAAGACCTCCCCAATCTGGTGGTGGTCTTCATCAAAGAACCGCAGCTTGGTCTCAGAGGCACTATCACTGGTGCCATCCTGCCAGATAACGGCATAAGAGCCATCAGGATGTGCCGCTACAACTGGATCGACAATACCATTTGCCCCGGTTCCTTCGCCAATATTTTGCGGCCCATCATAAGTATCGTAGAAAACTGAGCCATCAAGACTACCGTGCAGTTTGTTACCAGACTGATCAAGTAACGTGCCTGTTGTAAAATCGTAATCAATATGCAACTGGCTGTCAAAAGAGGTTGTCCCCCCATCCATCAAGGCACCAATGGCCACACTGTCAAGCTTGTCATTATAGACCGTAAAGGTCTTCATTTGCCCATCAATGCCGGTTTTACCATCGCTGCTTTCAAGCCAACCGCCCACAGACATTTCAAACACATCAATTTCTGTATCCGTCAACGCCGTTGCATATCCTGAACCAACAGAGGTCAAGCCCGTTGTCGCGAAGTCCCCGCTATAAATCCCGGATGATGTGCCATTGATGAAGAACTCAACCCCGGCGGTATCATAAGCCACAGCCACATGAACCCACTCCCCACTGGAAATGGAAGCCGTACTTGTGACTTCGGTGGTTGGGTTATCTGCATGCCAGACGAGCTTTCCATTCGTATCCACAGAAAACTTCGCAACTGTATTGATGCCATCGCCTTGCGTCGCTGTAATCACTTGCAGGTCTGATAGGTCATCCAGCTTGATCCAGGCTGCAATGGTCCCTTTGGCCTGTTCCATCAAACGCCCGGCATCAGAGACATCAATGACCGTTGCTCCATCCAGATGCAGCGCATCAAAGCTTTCTGAAAGTGGCTTGGGTGTATCAGTCTGATCAAGACTAAAGGTTCTTTGTTCAATATGCAGTCCCGGACCCAGGTCATGCCAGGTCACAACAAACTCATTATTGCCCGTATTCATAATTTGTGGGGCATATTGTATGCTGAGCTTATCCGCATTAACCTGGAATTCGTCCCCGACCTTGCCCCCAGCCGCATTAAAGCGCTGCCCGAAAACACCTGCACCATCCCCATCTAAGGTATCTTCCCAGACAATGACAAAACCGCCATCATCCATTGCAGCAACAGTCGGGTATTCCTGATTTCCTGCTGCTGTCGTATTCACATGGATATCTGCTACAGATATGGACCCGTCCGGGTTCACGATTGTTGCGTGGATACTCATATCCGTTTCAGGTGCTGAGCCCCCACCCACACTTGTCCAGCTTACAACAAACCGCCCATCATTTAAGGCAGTCATTTCAGAATAGCCACCATTGGTATTGGCCGACAGTGTCTGATTGGATGAAATCGTTGAGAACGAACCGGTCTGAGCCTCAGTATCAAAGCTATATTCGAAAATATTATATTTTTGCGTCCAGTTTCCAACCAGATCCGTATAGGTCACAGCAAAACGGCCATTGCCCAAACTCACCACATCATGAGGCACCTGATAGATCCCCACCTGCGGGATCATTTGTTCTGCAATGAGCGCGGTTCCGGTTTCATCAACAATCCGGACATAAACCCCTTCATTCGAGCTTGCCCGTTGATCGCGCCAAATAACGGCAAAATCTTCTTTGCCATCGGCATTCACATCGCCAAGAGACGCAACAGAAGATTGATATTGGCTGCTGCTAGACGCCCCGTTCACCACATAGTTCGCAGCGAGGTTCACCATATTGCCAGACACATTGACTTTTTGCACAATCACATCAGAGTTTGCCCCCGGTGTGGAATATGTCACCAAATAGCCACCGTCATCTGTGGTCGTTGCATTTGGATAAAGTGAATAGCCATGGGAGGCACTGACAACGAAATCACTCCCAATCGGGTGGCCTGAGGGATCATAGACCCGCCCGCGAATTTCATTAACCGACCCATTATAATGGGTCCAAAACACACCATAAGACCCATCGGCATGGGCAACCGTATCCAGACTATCTGTCGATCCCGGCCCAGATGTGGTTGCTGTGGTGGAAACCTGTTCATCCCCATCAACCATGATGGATTTTTCAGGGGCCAAGAACTCTGGCGCATCATTAACCGGGCTTACGGTGAATTGGATATTTGCGCTCGCATCAAACTCCCCGTCACTTACGACATAAGGGAACGTTTGTGTTCCTTCAAAATCAGCGCGTGGGGTAAAGATAAACTTGGAACCATCAAAAGCAAGACTGCCACTTGGAAGTATCAGGCTTTCTTCCCAGGCTGTACCAACTTGAATAACCTGCCCTGCGACAGATTTTAATGTGAGTTCTCCAACCGTATTATCAACATCACTGACATTTGCCAGAATGTCACCGATTGTGAGTTCTTGTGCGGTTTCTTCTGCACCGCTAGAGGCTGCGATAGAAGCAACAGGCGCATCATTTACAGCAAGAACATCAAAATTATAACTTCCTGTTATGGTATTCTCACCATCACTCAAGCTATAGGTAAACCCATCACTTCCCGTGACATCACTGTCGGGAACAAACATCACAAGCCCACTGGGGACTTCTGTATCAAGCACAACAGGCGCACCCTGAAGAGGTTTATCTGTTTGTTCATCCATAGTTGCGTGATAAAGCGTACCATTTGACGGCAAGCTTGTAAGCATCGCAGTTAATGTCACGCTATCAACATCATATCCACCAAGTGCAAATACCTTGGGCTGATCTTCAATCGCAGCAACCAGACGTTTTGCCATAATGGCACCTGTCTGGTCATCCTGCCAGGTCATCACAAACTGATTATCATCGCTGGCCGTAATTTGGTGGCTGTGCTGCGCCCCGGTATCCGTATCATTGACTTTAAACGCAGAACCGGCCAGTCGCCCGTCCTCGGTTATATACTGGGCATAAATATCTTTTGCTGTTGCTGTATCCGTCCAGGAAACAAGCAAGATCCCATCTTCTGCCACTGCGATTGAAAGACCGGGATCAACCCCCAATGAAGGATTAATGGCAACAGGAACAGACGTAACCGGTTGATAATCGCTGCCATAAATCATGACACGGATTTCGCCTGCCCCATATTGGTAGGCAACAGCAAAACCACCATCATGTGTGGCAATCAGATCAGATGATGCCTGATTTGTGCTCCCATCTGTCGGTAATTCAAGAAGCGGTGTGTTTTCCGGTGTTCCTGCGTCCAGAGACAAATCCGGTTTCAAAATCTGAACGTGGCTTTCCTTAACCCCGCCACTTTCAATATGCCAAAGAACAGCCAGTTTATTACTGCTTTCCAGTTCAACAATTTTCGGATACAGGTTGGTTCCTGACGTCGCGCTTGTCCCCGGCAACGTCACATCACTCACACTTTCCCCAGCGCTATTAAAGCGATGTACATTAATGGGATAACTCGAAGATGACACCACATAGCTGACGACAAAACCACCATCAGACATGGCTGTGATATCAACACTATGCGGGTTTCCTGTTGTTGAAACAGCAGCTCCAGCCGGGCTCACATCTTCCGTTTGCGGGTTAACCAACACAGCCTGGAATTTATTGGTTGTTGCATCCAGATAAGCCACAGCCACCCGGTCATCTGACAAGGTTGTAATAACCGGATCATATTCCGCCCCAGCCGTTGCTGCGATATTAAAGGCGTGCCCAATTTCGTCCCCAGTTGCAGAAAAACGCTGGGCGAGGATATCCTTGGCATTGGCGCTATCAACCCACACCCCTAAATAGGTCCCATCATCCAGGAGTGTCAGCTGGGGCTCGCTGTACGTCTGTGTTGCATGATCCAGTGCAATACTGTCGACAGAATCAGAACCAAAGGCAATGGGCGCATCATTTACTGGGGTTACGCTTGAGCTGGCCGTTAAAATATCTGTACCAAAAGAGGTTTCACCACCTGTTGCGGAAATAGTAACGCCCGTATCGCCTGATTTTCCTGTTGTCCCATCCCACAGACGGTATTGGAAGGTTTCACTTCCTGCAAAATTCTCATGTGGAACAAAACGGATTTGTGATGTGCTATCCAGTAACAGGGCACTCGTTTCTGACGTGGTGCCCATCGCCAACCAGCTTGAACCCGCATCAATGGAATATTCCCATTTCCCATGATCACTAAGCGATCCGGTAACGGCAATCCCGACAGGCAATGCAGCCCCATCTGGGTCACTTGCGCCTTGTTGACTGACAATTGCACTTACCGCCGTTGCCTCAATCGTCGTCGCATCTTCCAAATTCGCCGTAAGTTGGGCAACGGCAGTATTATCGCTGACGACAGGGGCATCGTTGGTCAGGGTAATCGTGATCGTTGCCGATGCCGGAGCACTGGTGTTCAGCCCATCATTGATCGTCACCTCAAGAACACGATCTACATCACTGGCATCATCGACTGTTGTTTTATACGTAACCGTGCGTAGAACCGCCTGGAACTGCGCAGGTGTCACAAATTCACCGCTATCAGATGTGAGGCTCAACGTACCCGTAGACGCATTATACACACCGCTGACATTATTTGCTGTTGCAACACTACTATCAAAACCAAGCTGATCACCGTTCTGAACATTTGAGATTTTGACACTGGCAGAAACAACCTCAGCGGCGGCATCCTTGTCTTCCAAAACAATATATTCAAATGGCAGGGCCACATCCCCATCTTCCGTATGGGATGAAATTGGGTCAGGCGTGTTATTAATTAAAATTTCAGTGTTGTAGCGATAATGGGACAAGGCAATATCCAGTTTGCCGTCACCATTGATATCCCCGATATCAACAGATGCCCCCCAGTCACCACCTGTACCAAGGGCAGCCCCGGCATTGATGTCCGTAAAACTGCCTGTACCGTCATTAATCCAGAATTCGTCCGTACCATCGCGGGCGACAATCACATCAAGATCACCATCGCCATCAATATCCCCGATATCAGCCCCTTGGCGAGTTGTATCCCCACTATCAGCAAACGTCCCCCCTGCGCTAAAGGTCAGGTTATCCGCCCCATCATTCAGGAAAACCTTGTTAGGTGCATAACGGTTGGTCAACCACAGGTCCTGATCACCATCGCCATCAAGGTCCCCGACTTCAATATCATTGGTTGCTGCCCCACTGCCCGGATCAAGAGTCCCGGCAGATGCGAAGGTCGGTGTCCCTGCTTCACCATCCAGACCTGTGTTTTGCCAGACTTCGCTCACACCACCCCAGGTCCCGGTTACGAAATCAATATCGCCATCAGCGTCAAAATCGCCAAAGCCGATTGATTTGCTATCCAAACTCCCAAATGCATAACCTGAATTGGTAAAGCCTCCTTCCCCATCATTAAGGAACAGTTGGTTGGCCCCATTGGTCAGGCGGAAAACATCCAGATCACCGTCGCTGTCAATATCCACGACACCGAGGTTTGCCCCTCCTGTCATGAATGCGGTTTGTTCTGTAAAGGTCCCATTCCCGTTACCCGTCAAATAGGCCCCATTTGCCATGACAAAATCGACATTGCCATCTTTATTGAAGTCCCCGACCTCAAAACGATGATAACTCGCACTGTAAACAACGCTTTCAGTCCCGAGATTACCATTACCATCGTTGAGGCGAACCTCCATACGCCCATCGCTATTGTTCGCCATAATCAAATCATTATGGCCGTCGTTATTCACATCCACGATTTCCATATCGTAATAGGACGTCGCCGTACCGTAGTTCTTTTCTGATGTCAGCGTAAAGGGCGGTTCAATCGTAATAGCCGGAATTTCATCATTGGTATCAGTCACAGAAATGGTAAACGCCAGCGGGCTTTCCAAACTGTTGGTCCCATCACTGACATCAATAGTGAGAGGAATGCTTGTCCCATCCAATTCAGCATCAAGCTTTTCACCGGATTTCAGTTTCAGCTGATTATCAACGATCTCAAAACGTGAGTCACTGATGGTATAGGTAAAGGTGTTATTGGCATCCGGGTCGGTCACAAAGACATTGCCGACCACCGCACCATCCTCATCCTCTGCAACACTTAGGCTGGAGACAGAGATATTGGTCGGTGCTTCATTGACATCATTGATATTTACCGTGAAACTTTTGGAGACAGACAACCCGCCACTGTCGGTTGCGGTGACTGTCAGTGTCACGGTCTCATTTTCTTCGAAATCCAGTTCATAACCGGATTTCAGTTTCAGCGTTTTGCCGTCACTGTCGATTTCAAACTTCGCATTATCAACACTATAGGTAAATGTATCACCTGTATCTGTATCGGTTGTGGACAGAATCCCCACGACAGCCCCGTCGGTAGCCTCATTCACACTGGAATTTGACAGCGCCATATCTGTGGGGGCATCATTTACATTACTAACCGTCAAGCTGACCGTTTGCGTAAAGCTCAAGCCATTACCATCAGACACAATAACGGTAAAACTATCCTCACCAGAATAATTTGTTTCCGGTGTGTACGTATAAGTGCCTGTTGTTTCATTCAGGCTGACACTGCCGTAAGACGCCTCTGCCCGTGTATCCAGTGTATAGGTCAGCGTATCCCCATCGGGATCAAACACACCGATATAATCAATAATTTCCGTATCAGTTGTCGTTACATTGACCGTAAAGCTTTGGGTAAAGCTGTTCCCCTGATCATCGGTTGTTGTAACCTTGAAACTGTCTGTTCCGTTAAAACTGGTGGTCGGGATATAGACATAAACCCCATCGACCGGATCAATACTGACCGTCCCTTTGGTCGGGATATCATCTGGTTCAACCGTGTAGATCAGATCAGAGCTGAAATCGACACTGCCGGTAATGACCGTATCTTCCGCCACAGTCCCAGAAATGGTCGCAAAACCTTCAGGCGCGTCATTCACTGCATTGACCGTAAAGGTCATGGTCGCTTCATTTTCAGAAAAGACCTGCTGTACGACATTGCTGCTATCAGTATATGTTTCCCCGTCTGAGGCTTTCCAGCCCATGCTCAAGGTCCCGGTGAAATCCCCTTGCGGGCTAAAGACCAGATTAGGGATATCGGCAACAGCGATCTTGTCATAAAGCGACACAGCCGACCCATTCAGCTTCAACGTCCCGATATCGGTGTTGAGATAGGTCTGCCCCCCGTCACTAATGCTTTCAGCCGGAAGCTGGGTAATCTGAATATGGGTCAGACTGTTGCTTTCAACATCGCTATAGCCTGCAGTGAAATCTGATGCCGCAAAGGTATAGTCATTGCCTTCATCAAAACTCAGGGATGTATTACTGACAACAGGTAAATCATTTGTCCCCGTCACCGTCACACTCACTGATCCGGTCGCGCTCAACCCTGCACTATCTGTTACCACATAGGTAAAGGTATCGGTGAGTGTCTCCCCATCCCCCAGAGCTTTGATTGTTGCATCATCCGGGTCCGGTGTGTAGGTCACACGCCCACCCACGCCACTGTCCAGAATGGTTACTGTCCCTTTGGTCGGCGGTGTGGCAATGGATGTCACGGTCAGGGTATCGCCCGTATCCACATTCACATCATTCGCCAACAGGTTCAAGGTTACTTCGGTAATCTCATCTGGGGTTGTCGCAATATCTGCAATCGCAATCGGCGCATCATTGATTGGGTTCACAGTCAATGTCGCTGTGGCAGAAGCAATTTTCCCGTTATCGGTTGTGATGATATAGGTAAAGGTCACATCCCCGACCTCATCAGTCACCGGGGTAAAGACAAATTTCCCGTCACTATTAACTGAAATGGTCCCAGAACTTGGCTTACCCACATCAAGGATGGTCACAGCTTCACCATCTTCACGATAATCGTTTGCCAACAACAGATCATCCAGTACCAGCGATGTGTCTTCATCCACAGACAAGGTATCGGCCACTGCAATCGGCACAGCCTTGGCTGCGGCCTGTTCGTTTGCCAATTCCACCTTGGCATCGACAAGGTTGGACAGCTGTTCATAACCTTGGTTCAAACCACCAACGTCACCTTCAATCCGTTCGATGCGCGACGCATGAGCACGGGTCAGCTCTAACTGGTTGACGGCTGTTTGCTTATAAGTCTTGGCCGCATCGGCATACGTTTTGGCATCTCCCACCGGGTCAACGTCATTATTGACATCAACCGTCTTGTTGGCTTCTGTACGCGCAGACTGACTGGCTGTCAAAGATGCCGTGGCGGCTGTACTGACATCTGTTTGAATGGCCGCCAACTTGTTTTGCGCCGCTGTCACAGTTGTTTTCAGGGTGTTTAACTGGCTGACAAGATCGTCATAAGTCGCCTGTCCCAAATTATCGACGATCGTTGTCTGATTTGATGCTAACGTGCCGCTCAGCAAACTGTCGATATTGGAATTAATCGTCGAGGTCAGCGATGTAATATCAGCAACGACCCCAACCGTGTCTTCCGTACTATCCGGATCATCATAGACCTTGGCCGCAAGGGCTGCAGCGGCTTCCGCATCCACAGCTTCTTGTTCAGCCGCAGCTTCATAGGCAGCAACGGCCTTGGCAACAGCCGCTGTAATATCGGTCGCCGCACTATCTGCGGTATCTTCTGCCGTGATGGCGGCTGTTGTGGCAATCGCATGCTGCGTCACGGCCTCTTGTAACGAGGCAAAGGTCTCACTCACCGATTGATGGGCATTGGTGATCAAGTCTTTTTGCAACGTCGTAATCGAGTTTGCATTCGCCTTGGTGGTCAATTCAGTCTTAAGATCGGCAATGAAGGCATCAAAGGCCGTTTCATAGGCTGTGACCTTGCCTGTTTCTGCCGTTTCCAAGGTGCTATTATCCGCAGCCGTTGTGGTTGTTGTATCGGTATTGGCATGTGCGGTAATCGCCGCAGACATTTCATTATAGGCCGTGGTCAGGCTATTCAGTTCAGATGAGGCTGTCCCAATCACGTCATAGGCCGCAATTAAGGCGGTATAAGCATTGTTGAAATTGCTCAACGCATTGGTTTCAGCTGTTTCAACAGTAGACTGCTGGCTATGAGCTGTATTGGCTGCGGTACGAGCCTGATCAATTTTCTGCTGATTGGTCAGGGTTGCATCTGTGGTTTTGGCAGACGCTTCTTGAGACGCTGCACTGGCTGCTGTGGCTGCTGTTTCAGCACTGCTGGCATTCGTTTCGGCCCCCTCACGATAGCTTTCGACTTTTACCAACTGATCAGCAATCTGTTCTGATTTATCAAAACTGGTTTTCGTCGTCGCAGCCGCATCCTTGCTATTGCTTGCCTTGGTCACAGCTGCAGCGGATTTCACCTGTTCTGCTGCTGCATCCGCTTTTTCAGTGGCTGCAATATTTTTCTGGGTAACGGCTGTATCTTCCTGTTCGCCTGCAATCTTACGACTGTTGGAAATTTCCTTGGCATTGGAAATACCATCACCATCAATATCGCTTTCATCAGTGCCCGATGTACTTGTATCATCGGTAAAGAAACTGGAGGTCAGCGTAGAAGCATCAAAACCATCAAGATAGGTCACATAGTTTGATGACTGAGACGGGTTGACAATTTTGGCAACCGTTTCTGCTTCCGCTGCAGCTGCGTCAGAGGCTGTACGGGCCGCTTTTGCCGCCGTATCAGCAGCCGTTTTGGCCGTTTCAGCCGCCTTCATCGCATTATAGGCATCCTGATAAGCATTCTTGGCATCATTTAAATCATTAAGGATTTGAGCCTTTTGTGCCAAATCCGTATAACCATGATAGATATAGGCATCCTGGGCACCCGCCTCATCTGTAATGCTATCTGCCCCGCCCAGCCCGTCAACAGCTGTGCCATTGGCCGCATCCAGTGTATCGGCCCCACTGGTCCCAAACAAGGTTGTGTAGCTGCCCCCATTTTCCAGATCGAAATTGGATGAACTGAGCGTGCCTGTCATATTGGTGATTTCAACAAAGAAATCCGCATAAGGGTCAGCCGTTGTAATCTTGGTAAAGACATAAGTGGAACCACCATTGCTGAAATGCACAATGGAATTTTCCGCCACAGTGCTATCGGCAATAATATTGGCCCGTGTCGTTTTAACATCCGTGTCAAATGTGTAGGCTGTTTCTACAAAGCTCAGATGCGTGCCGTTCTGCAACACAAGTTTGTCATCACCCGTATTGAAATTGGCGATGGTATCCTTGTTGTTATCGGCAAAGTTTGCGGTGCTTTCCAACGTGGTCAAATGACCTTTGGCCGCAGCCTCATCCAACACCGCCTGATCATAGGATGCTTTGGCCGTCGCGGCATCTGCCTCAGCCGTATCTGCGGCTGTATCAGCAGCATTGGCCGATGCGACAATCGCATCAATATCGGCCTGTACTGCATTTTTAGCCGCTGTTTCCGCATCAGCCAAGGCTTTCTGCGCCTGAATACCCGCAATATTTTTCAATGCGGTTTGAGCCGTAGCAGTAAAACCGGCAACGCTTTCCGCATGCCCTGCCCCATTAGATGCCGCCGCTGCTGTATTTTGCGCTGCGGTAATCCCCGCATTCACATCTGCCGAAGTTGCCGCCTGTGCCGCAGCATTTTGCGTATTGGCTGTTTTCAGTTCTGTTAAGGCCGACAACGCAGAAACCACGCCCCCGTCATCCGGGGTATTACCCTCATCCAACATGGCCGCAATCGCATTGATGGCCTGTGTTGCTGCCGAAGATCCAAAACTGCTTAACCCTGATGCGTTAGACAATGCGGTATGCGCATCAAATAACAGGGTCAACAGGTCACTATCGCCACCTGTGTCCACATCACCAATATCGGCAATCGCACTATCAATCTGTGTACCATTGGGTGATGTCCCAGATGTGCCCCATCCATCAACATCACTTTGAAGCGACCCAATTGCACTAAGCGCACTGGTCATTTTCGTCAGTGCGGTATTGATGTCGCTATTCCCACTGCCTTCAATCGCAACAAGGCCATCTACGGCAGATTTAGCTGCATTCACCCCGGTATAGGCTGAATCAACCGCTTCCTCCGCTGCTTTTTCTGCACGTTCAAGGGCAGACGCCGAAGCCGTTTGCGCGGCATCAAGGTCAGCTTCCGCAGCCAAGGCTTTTTGGGCCGCAATGGCATTGGCCTTTGCCAGTGATTGCGCAACCTCTTGCACCTTCACCGTCACATCTTGAAGCGCCTGGGCTGCTTCATCAGCCTTTTTACCCGCCAGTTCAATACTTGCCTGCGCAGACTTATATTTCTGGAAGGTTGAGCCGTAAATTACGGTTGAAGCATCAATTTTCACCCATTCCGCATTGGTATAAGAGGCAAAGTCCTGAATGGTGCCGCCGTCATCATTGGCCGCTTTAATCGCCACATGATATTGTGCCAAGGCATTTTGCGCCTTGGTCAAGGCAGCATCGGCGCTGGCTTTGGCCGTTTGTGCATCTGCCAAGGCCCCAACCGCATCATCTGTACTATTGGGATTATCGTAGGCATTTTGCACCAAGCTTTGATCAAAATTGGCATCATCTTTGGAATAAGTCGCCGCCGTCACCGCCTTGGCATCAACAGTCGTTTTTTCAGCGGCAATATTGCTGAGCGCCGTATCCAGTTCTGTTTGCGCAGTGCTGAGACGGAAATCCACTTGCGCTTCAGAAACCGAACGACCCAATTGTTCCGCTGCGGCAGCAAAGGCGGCATCAGAGACCGCATCGGCTAATTGATCTGTTGCATTATTGGCCGCTGTTAACGCCCGATCATACGTTGTTTGCGCCACTGTTAAACGGCTTTTGGCATCACTGAGCGCTTGTGCCGCATCCTGAGAAGCTGCCAAAGCGTTGGCTGTCGCATCACCAGCCGCCGTCGCCGCAGAAGCCCAAGCCTGATAAATCACATTTGATGTATCATTCCCCACTTCAACCAAAACAGCAGCTGCCTTATCTTTGGCCGTTTTTTCTGAATCCACCAAACTGTTATAAGCCGCCCCGGCAGAGGCCGCATCGACTTCGGCATCGGCCACAGCGGTGCGAGCGCTATCCAACTTGGTTGAGGCATCACTTAACGCGTTGCGCGCAGATGTTTCGTTATTTGCCGCCGTCGTCTTGTCACTATCAGCAGAAAGTCGTGCAGAAGTCGCCGTGCCATCGCGCCATTTATCAGCAGCCGCTGCGGCATTATCGGCTGTACCGACAGCAGCTTCGGCTTCCCCGACATACCCTTGAGCTGCCTGATTTTTTGCACGTGCATCACTGGCATGTGTCGCCGCCGTTGTGCCCGGCCCTGGACCAGCAGCGGCTTCAGATGCCGCCGTTGCTGCCGCCTGTGCCTTGGCTGCATGGTCACGTACAGATGTTAAATAGGTTTCAGCAGATTGCTTATCCCCGTTAACCGCTGCTTCTTGCGCATTTGCCAAAGCCGTTTTTGCCAAGGCTTCTTCGGAAGTTGCCGTGTTTTTGAACTCAAGCGCCTTGGCCGTATCAGCTTCATCTTCGGCTGCTTTTTGTTTTTCGCGCTCTTCTTGGGCTTTCGCAGCATCTGCTGCGGCTTTATCAGCTGCGGCCTGGGCAGCGACACGGGCTTTTTCCGCCTGAACAGCCGCATCGACCCGTGCATCCCACAATTTATCATAAAGATCCAATGCATTGTTGATCTGCACAATGCGCTGTACAGCAGCAGAAGCCGCCCCATTTTCATCAGCAATCTGACCTGCAACTTTGCTGAGTTTATCAACCGTAGTGGAATAGGTTGAATAATCCGCCCCTGTCAGTTCTGCCAAATCCAAAATCAAACGGGCATCAACAGCCAGATTTTCCGCCTGCGTTGCATATGTATCGGTTAAGTTTTTGGCTGTTTTTGCCGTAGACAGATTTGTCGCCACCGATGTTTTCAGGTTTTCCAACTTTGTAAAAAGCGGATCATAACTGGCAACATCTGTCCCTTCCCGTTCCTGACGTTCCGAAGTCGACACAGCCATTTGGTCAGGATCGACCAGAACAGAAACGATTGAAGCCGTATCGCTAATATTAAAGACTTCACGCACACTTTCCACACTGGCATCTGTCTTGTCATTTTCCGCCTTATCGGCTTTGACATATTCTGCCTCTGCCGCTGTTTTTTGTGTGCTGGAATTAGACAGCAATCCAGTACGGCCGGTCTCCACACCATTGGCATCAATGGTGCGCCCCCCTACCGTATTGCTAAAGGCCGTAATGACTTCTTTAGCCGCCGCCTGCACGTTGACGCGAATACCTGTCGATGTGGTGGAATTATCACTGTGTGTGCCCCCATTCAGCAACGCTTTCACATCTGTGGCATAATTTTGCACGCTATCAGCCAAACTGCGGGCCAAATCAAGATTACCTGCTGTTTGCGCATCAACAACCTGCTGTACAAGCCCAGTAATATTATTAGCACTATCCCCAGACACCAATGTCAGTTTCGAAACAATGGTATCGTAATCAGTTTTGACATTACCTTCTCTGGTCGCAGAAGAATTAGCTGCTGTACTGTCCGCCCCTTTTTCCGCAATCGTCGTGGCCGCAGCCTTAAGGGCTTTAGCCTCAGCCTCAGCAGACTGGATTTCCTTTTGCGCAGCTTGTGCTTTTTCCACCGCAGCCTGCAAGGCTTGTGTTTTCGCCGCCTCAGCTGCAGTCGTAGCCGTGACCTTGGCCGCTGCAATACTGCTTGCATCACCAGAAACGATTTCAGTAATCACCGCAACAGACTGAGTTGCTGACTGATACTGTTTCAGGGCTTCGTTATAAGCACTTTGCGCTGAGGTCTGTAGCGCCTGTAAATCGGCAATAACGGTATCCACATCACTGGGGGGACGCGGATAATCGGTTTTAATATCGTTCGCACGCTTTAAAACATCATCATCGGTTGAACCGCTATCATCAGCCGCAAAACGATCATAAGCCTGTTTCGCCGCTTCCATCGCAGTCTGGGCTTCACCTTGCAAGGTTTCCGCAGCCGATTTAATACTGGCACGCGTTGCACTGTCATCCGTACTTTCCGCCTTGGCAATTTCAGCTTCGGCCGCCTTGGCCTTATCTGCGGCAGTCTTGGCCTGTGCCAATGCTGTATCCAGTAAGGCGCGCCCATCAGACAAAATATCATCCAGATCGGCTATGGCTTCTTGTTCTGCACGGGTCTCCAGCACAGATAATCGTGATTGGAAGATCGCAACGGTCTTGCTTTCGACCGAAACATCCTGTTGGGCCTCAATCAAATCATCCAGTTTGTCATTCACATCATCGCGTGCCGTACTTTCCGTCGTCTTGGCATCATCCAATGTTGTCTTCAACGAATTGGCAGAAGATCGCAGCGCCGTCGCCTTGGCAGAGGCATCATCATATGCCTTCTGCCACAGGGCTTGTAGTTCCTTACCAAATTTAATGACTGTTTCATAAGCGGAAACCTGCTGTTCCCCAATCAAGACATTGCGCGCAGCCTCAATATCCTTTGGGTCATCTTGTAAGGCTTGCTTCCACTCGCTAAAGGTCTTTTTCTGATCAGCCGTTGCTGCTGAATTACTATGATATTTTTCATTTGTATCAGTTGGATAGCTATCCAGTTTAGCCTGACGATTTGCGACATAATCCTTCACTTCCTGCAAGCCATCCAGGCCACTGCCATCAGAAGCTGTAAAGCTGCTATCACCTGCATTAATCGTAGCCGCACCAGCCTCATAGACTGTCGCCTTGGCATCTTCACGTGCCCAATTCAACAAAGCCGTCAACACATTACCAGAGGCCGTTTTCAACGTGCTTGCTGCCGTATCAAAGGCAGACTGCGCTGTTGCCAAATCTGTTTTGGATTGTGCCAGTCCCGTTTTTGCACTGGTCAAATTGCTGGTGGCCGCATCAATATCCGCTTGAGTGACACGCTCCCCTGCCACAGAAGCTTCTGCTGCATTTTTGGTGGTGCGATCAAAGTTGCTCAAAATGGTTTGAGCACCGCTTGAGTTCTCGCTCTGCGCTGAACCCCTCGCCGTTGTATAGGTTGAAATCCCGCTTAAAACCTGTGAAGGGACGTTATCATCCCCAACAGAATCAATATATGCCTGCTTGGCCGCATCATAATCAGTTTTGGATTGCGCAGAACCTGTTGGGTCAACAAAGTCATAGGCACTTTTTTGTGCCGCTGAAGCCGCCGTTGCCGCAGCATCCATCAAACCTGCAGAATCAGCATTACCACTATCAGCATTGATTACATTTGCCGCTTGGGTTGCCGCTGTTTTGGCATACCCATTGAGAACCAAAACTTCGTCGATAAAGCCATCAAGCTTGCTGCTATCCACCGTGCTACCTGCAACAAAGTCAAGATTTTTCAGGTTGCCAAGCTGCGTATCCACCGCCAGCAAATGGTTATCCAAATTTGTAAGGGCATTGGGATTACCACTATATGTCAAAGCAGCGCTAATTTCCGCCTGGATACCATCAAAATATTTATAGACTTCCGTTGTGGTGTCGCCAAAGGTCAACTTACCCGTGCTTGGGATACCATCAATGATGATTTCACGCGCTTTGGCACTGGCTTCGGCATCTGTGCCGCCGTTATCTTTGACAAACTTGGCCGTACGGGTAACGGCCTCAACCATGCGGTCTTTGACCGACAGGCTCAGATCCGGGTTAGAGGAATTGGCATCTTGTACCAGTGTCATGGCAGAAACGATGTTCGTTGCCTCTGTCATGGCCCCGGCCAAACTGGTCTGGATCGTCTGAAGGGCCGTAATGGCACTGGCTGGGTCGTCCAGCACTTTCAATGAACGTGCAATCAATTCTGTCAGGTCAATGACACTTGTCCCGACGATCCCTATAGCATTGGCGGTGGAATAACCTTCCATCACGTTGTCAATACTATCCTCGATGGCATTCGCCGTATCATTATCCCAATCAATGGAAATAACTCCAACCTTGGCCTGAATTTCAGCCGACCCACCGCTGGAACCGGCAGTTTGTTCAAGGGCTGAACCACTGCTGGCAATGGACTGCATATCTGTTGCCAATGTGGACAAGCTATTGGCCTGTGCCGTAATTGCAGCATCTTCATCAAGGATGTCTTGAGTCGCCTGTACTGCTGCAACTTCGGCAGTTTCTTCCAAATCAGCGACGAGTTCTTCAATCAGATCAGCAGAAGCCGAGAAATTGGCCTGTGTCACAGCGACCGTTTCAAAAATTTCCTGTAAGGCTTCGGCCGTATCCAGATCGACCAAGACCTCTTCCGGGGCAACAATCTCCCCCTTTGCTTCCGGGTTTTTCGCTTGTACAATGGCCGCTACCACTGCCGGGGGCAACAGATTTGCTGCATTTGGCAGCGCCGAGATAGCCGCCCCTGCCAATTGGCCGATTTCAGCCGGATTTAAAATACGCGGGGCAGAGTTACCGCTGGCCGTACTGGTCATCCCCTGAAAAGCTTGGTTAATGGTGGTCGTCTCGCCTGTGGCCGTGTTGGTGACGATAAACTCCCCTGTCACCTGACCGCCGCCACCGGCAATCTGATCCAGCTCAAGGTCTGCACCTGCCCCTTCCTGTTCAGGCAGCATAACAGCATCTAATTGCCCTTGCGCAACCTTCAACACCCCTGCGGTTCCACGAATACCGATGGTCGCAATGGGGGTTGAAATTTGCATGGCGTCCGGGTTCACCTTGGCAACAGCACCGGACACAAACGTCATGGCACCACTCAGCAACGTCATGCCAATGGCACCGTCTTCACCACCCGGATCATAGACCATTTCATCCAAAATCATCCGGCCGGCCTCACCTAAGGCAAAGGTGGTTTCATCAGCAAAGACAATCCCGACAGCGCCATCATCACCTGTGACCAGCTCGTCACCTTGATAAACCGGGTCCCCGACAGACAAAGTCACGCGGGTACCATCCGCACGGATGACCTCAACCGTACCATCGGCCGTTTCGACTTTACCGATGGGTTCAGCCGCCAGCGGGTCTGTGGCCTGAGCAACTTGATTAGGGGCAATGGGGCCAGCAAGCTTGGCAACGATATGAGCGGGCAAGACCACACCGTTGGGAAGCGTAATAGCTGTTTTCATACCGGCGGCAAAATAGCCGGTAACAAGGATCGTTTCACCGGAATTGGACGTGATCAGCAGGTCAGGCCCCTGTCTGTCAAACTGCACAGTTGCAATATCGAAGGAAGGAGGCAACGCAACCTTTGCGCTATCAGCACCCAAAACGACATCAGCAGCGCGGAGGTCTCCGAACTGCCCCTTAGAACGATCAAAAAAATTCATAAGCTTGCCCGCCTATCTTGCTGTTTATCCATGCCCTCAAGAAAGCATAGGTATTCTTTTTTTAGTTATCGAATTGTAGCAAAAATATCGGTAGAACCAAAACTTTAGCACATATAAGCACAATTAAAGTTGCCTACTTACAACGCCGTTTCCAAGCACACAAAAACCACCCCCATAACCCCCTGCTTTAAAACAGTTTTCTTAAAATTTGAAGAATTAACCATTCCTTAAATAAGCATAAGAAACGCAAAGGTCTATAAACACCCAAGATGTAAAAACGAATCTTTTTGAAAAAGATTCGCAAACACAAGGGTAAAATCCATGTAACAAGAAAAAGAAGTTTTTGAGATTAAACAACTTTTGAGAACATCTACGGGGATGTACTTATCTATATTTTCAAGGAAGGCAGAACTAAATTATAAGTTGAACACCTCTTAACAGGCAACGATATTGACAGCCAGTCCACCCTTGGATGTTTCTTTATATTTACTACGCATATCCATGCCTGTTTGACGCATGGTTTCAATCACCTTATCCAATGAAACAAGATGCTGCCCATCCCCTCTCAAGGCAAGACGTGAGGCATTGATCGCTTTCATCGCGCCCATGGTATTGCGTTCAATACAGGGGATTTGCACAAGCCCACCAACCGGATCACAGGTCAGACCCAGATTATGTTCCATGCCAATCTCAGCAGCATTTTCCACTTGCTCGTTACTCCCACCCAAAGCTGCTGTTAAACCACCAGCAGCCATGGAACAGGCAACCCCGACTTCCCCCTGACAACCAACTTCAGCCCCGGAAATGGAAGCTCGCTTTTTATAAAGCACCCCAATGGCAGCTGCGGTTAGCAAGAAATCCACCACCCCATCTTCATTGGCCTGCGGACAAAACCGTTCATAATAGCGCAAAACAGCAGGGATCACCCCCGCAGCACCATTGGTTGGTGCCGTTACCACCCTGCCCCCGGCAGCATTTTCCTCGCTCACCGCCAGTGCATAAAGATTAATCCAGTCCATTACCGTCAAAGGGTCTTTTAACCCCTCTTCCGGTCGGGTTGTCAGCTCCTTGTAAAGGTCATTTGCCCGACGCTGTACCTTGAACCCACCGGGCAACACCCCGGCTTGCAGGCATCCACGATCAATGCAATCGCTCATCGCATTTCTGACACGCATGATAAAATCGCATGTTTCATTTTCTGCACGCCAAGATAATTCATTGGCTTTCATGATCTGCGCAATCGTCAGCTTTTCACGCTGCCCAATAGCCAAAAGTTCCTCTGCCGAAGAAAACGGGTATTTCAACACCACATCCTGACCACTGTATTCTGCCTGATTATGGGCACTTTTGGTGACAATAAAACCACCACCGACCGAAAAATAATCCTGCTGATACAACAGACTGGCTTGACCATCATAGGCAGCAATGGTCATCGTATTGGGGTGTTCATCACGTACAATATCGTAATTAAAAACCAGCTGGCTCTCTTCTTCAAAAGAAATGATATGCTCACCTGCGAGCTTGAGTTGTTTGCAGCTTCTAATCCCATCAAGGCAGGTTCCAATTTGATCCGGGTCCACACTTCGTGGTCGCTGCCCACTAAGCCCCAAAAGAACAGCATTATCCGTGGCATGCCCCTTTCCCGTTAACGCCAGTGAACCATAAAGGTCAATACGTACCGCCTGAACCCGATCAAGCAATTTATGTTTCAAAAGGTCCTGACAAAACAGGTACCCTGCCCGCATGGGGCCAACAGTATGGGAACTTGACGGCCCAATCCCAATGGTGAACAAGTCGACAACGCTTAGGTTTGTATCAATCTGCTTTTGGTCGACTTCGTTCAACTGCCCATCCTTATTCTTGACTATTCAAGCTTTCTGCGTTTTTGCGAACCTTTGCCATTAAGGTCAGCAATTGTTCCTGCTCTTCCTGATCCAATCCGGCAAGAAGGTCTTTTTCCAGCTCCTGCACTTTGGCGGCAAGCTCATCAAAGATATAGTAACCGTTACGCGTCAGTTGAAGGGCAACTTTGCGGCGGTCTGCTTCATCGACTTTGCGTTCAAGATAGCCCTTATTTGTCAGCCCAGAAATAGCACGACTGACTTTGACCTTATCAATACTGGAACGTGTGACAATTTCACCGGCTGAAAGTGGTTCTTCGCTATTGCCCAACACCGCCATTGCCCGCCATTCTGAAACTGTCAGGTCATAATCTCTTTCATAAATGGTTGAGACGGCATCACTCACAGCACGATAATAAATACGGACAAGGTACGGAAAAAATGTCTCAAGCTTAAAGTCGTCAATCGGCTTATTACGTCTCATTTGGTAAAATACCTGACCTTATTTTTAGTTTCATTAATAACCATCTAAGAACAGGAAGAACGCCTTCGCAAGTTTTTTTCACATCCAAATGCATTTTCCACTTGATTAGTTACAATTGAAACCTTTATAGTTTCACTTGTAACTTTATCAGGGCGGCTTTTTGACGGAGATTGAAATGGCCATACAAAAAATTCACCACGTTGCCTATCGCTGTAAAGATGCGAAAGAAACGGTTCTTTGGTATCAAAAATATCTGGATATGGATTTTGTTTTAGCAATTGCAGAAAACGAAGTTCCTTCGACAAAAGAACCAGACCCTTACATGCATATTTTCCTGAATGCGGGCAGCGGCAATATTCTGGCCTTTTTTGAATTGCCTAACTCCCCGGAAATGGGGCGTGATGTCAACACACCTGAATGGTGTCAACATATCGCCTTTCAAGTCGGTTCTATGGAAGAGCTCAACAGCATCAAGGAAAAGCTCGAAGCCGATAATATCGAGGTTGTCGGCCCCACCGACCACACTTTGTTCCAATCCATCTATTTCTTTGACCCCAACGGCCATCGCCTGGAACTGGCCGCAAATACAGATACACCAGACATGCACAAACGTCTGGATGATGTGAAATGGGACATGCTGGAAGAATGGTCCAAGACCAAGCGTGCACCGGAACATGCCAAGTGGATGCATGAAAAAGAATTCAACGGCTAAAAGGTGTGAAGGGAGGAAAGCACATGCTTAATACATATGAATATCCGGAATTTGACTATATTCAATCCGATGAACAAAAATCTGGGGAAGTAAAACGCCACAAGGCTGTTGTAATCGGGGCTGGCCCCATCGGCCTGACCACTGCCCTTGATTTTGCCAAACAAGGTATTCCCGTTGTTGTTTTGGATGACAACAACACCGTTTCCATTGGTTCACGTGCTGTTTGTTATGCCAAGCGCCCCCTTGAAGTCTGGGACCGTTTAGGCGTTGCTGACCGCATGATTGATAAATCAGTTGTGTGGAAAGTTGGTAAAGTCTTTCGTGACGAAGAAATGGTCTATCAATTCGACCTTCTGCCCGAAGACGACCATAAAATCCCCGCTTTCATCAATCTTCAACAATATTATCTTGAAGAATACATGATTGATGAATGCAAAAAACAATATGGCAACCTGATTGATTTCCGCTGGAAATCCAAAACCATCAGCCTCAAAAACCATGAAGACCATGTGGCCTTACAAGTTGAAACACCAGACGGTGTTTACAAGATGGAAGCCGACTATGTAGTTGCCTGTGACGGGGCCAATTCCGATACACGCAAGATGCTTGGCCTTGATTTTGAAGGCCAATTCTTCCAAGACCGTTTCCTGATTGCCGATGTGGTCATGAAGGCTGATTTCCCGGCGGAACGTTGGTTCTGGTTTAACCCGCCTTTCCACCGCAACCAATCTGTCCTTCTCCACATGCAATCTGATGATGTCTGGCGCATTGACTTCCAGCTGGGGTGGGATTGTGACCCGGAAGAAGAGAAAAAGCCGGAAAACGTCATTCCGCGCTTGAAAGCCATGTTAGGCGAGGATGTAGAGTTTGAACTGGAATGGGTATCTGTCTATCAGTTTGCCTGTCGCCAGCTGCAAGATTTCAAGTGCGGTCGCGTCTTTATTGCAGGCGATGCAGCCCATCAGGTATCTCCGTTCGGTGCACGCGGGGCAAACACTGGCGTTCAGGACATTGATAACCTGACATGGAAGTTAAAAATGGTCATGGATGGAAAGGCACCTGAAAAGCTGTTGGACACATACAGCGAAGAACGTGTATTTGCCGCTGCTGACAACCTGCTGAACTCCACCCGTTCCACAGACTTCATCACACCTAAAAGTGCGGTTTCCAAAGCCTTCCGCGATGCGGTTCTGGACTTGGCCTCCGACTATGATTTTGCCCGCCCACTGGTCAATTCCGGTCGCCTGTCCATGCCGACCCCTTATGTGAACAGCTCTCTGAACACACCGGATAGTGATGAATTCGCAGGTAAAATGAATCCAGGCACCAACTGTGCGGATGCACCGGTTAATGGGGATGAATGGTTCCTCAACACTATTGCTGACTCCCGTTTCAAAGTTTTGGTCTTCGGTACAGACCCTCAGGTTAAATCCGTTGAAGTCAATGGTATTGACGCCGACGTGATTGTTGTCGGCAAGGATATTGAAGACACCAAAGGTTGCCTGAAAGAACGCTACGACGGCCAGGATGGCACCACATACCTGATCCGCCCCGACCAACATGTTGCTGGACGCTGGCGCAGCTTTGACGACACCGAAATCGCCACGGCCATCATGCGTGCAACAGCACAAGCTTAAGAAAAGGAGGTTCTAACAATGGCATTAAACACAAAACCAAATATCGCACGCCCTGATGACTTTTATCAGGAATTGATCGACCTCCACCGCGACCTGAGTGAGGAACAAAGCCGCGAGGTCAATGCAAAACTGATTTTGCTACTCTCCAATCACATCGGTGATATGGATGTGCTTAGCGAAGCAATGCAAGCGGCAAGAAAGAGCGCAGAAGCATAAAACAAACTGTGCGTCACCCCCGAAAAACCTGGGGTGACGCACACCCTTCAAAAAAAATCAAAAAAACTAAAATTTCCCGCTTGCCAAGCATATAAAAACTAGGCTAATAACCTGCCAACACATCCTGTGGAGGGATGGCTGAGTGGTCGAAAGCGGCGGTCTTGAAAACCGTTGTACGGAGACGTACCTAGGGTTCGAATCCCTATCCCTCCGCCACTGATTAAAGAAAGACCAGAAAACCTAATACCATTGGTTTTCTGGGCTTTTTCAGTTTATACTGTGCAACCAAACGTGCAACTTTTGTAGTTGCACACGACCTGAACCCAATAGGTTGCACATGCCACGCGAAGTCAAAATTACCGGATTATCCCAGAAAACTAACGGGCGTTGGATATACGTCAGAAAGATTCCGGTTCGTCTACGTGATCACTTCCCTGCCCCGGTATATCCAGATGGCAAACCACATCGCATGGAACCAAATGTCAGTGCTGGATACTATCGTGTAAATCTTGATACGAAGCACGAAAGTGAAGCCGTTGTACGCTACGTTGATTTTGCGGCTGATTATGATCAACGCATCGATGTCGCCAAACGAAAACTTGATGACCAACCGAAGTCACCACCACACATACCGCAACTCGAAATCCAGCGGATGATCGAACGTTACTATACATCTGTGCCCTTAACCGAGTTGACCCCCATGCAACTCCTTTCACATAATCTTGGTGGTGATGCACATCAAATTGCTTCCAATGCAATTGCTCATGAATTACGCCACCTTGATGCAATTAAAGAAAACACCAAGTTCGATACTTCCGATGCAGACCCGGTGATTGATTGCATGCTTGAGAAAAACAATCTCATTGTCCCGGCAGGCACAGATTTATACAAACAAATCAGAACACAATATTGGGAACACCAAAAAGCAACTGCCATACAAAATATTGGTGACATAACGCATCGCAAAACTGATATTGCGGCACATACACCAGACACATCATCACGCGGTAAAAAAACGGTGACACTTCGTGAGTTATACAATGAATACATGAAAAACCCGTCGAAAATTCGCGGAAGCAAAACGAAGCTGACCAACGGCTACAAAGCTGATTCATTGATTGAATTACTTGGTGGCGACAACCGTTTGATCAGCACCATCGAGCGTCATGAATTTGATGAAGTTCGAGATATTTTTCGAGAACTGACCCCATACTTCCATTCAAAATTCCCAAAGATGACCGTCCGGGAAATTCATGCCAAGTTGAAGAAACTACGTAATGAAGGTCGCGATTTCCCAAAACCAGCAGCGAAGACCATCAATGACTACATGACATTGCTCACATCCATGTTCACGTTTGCAAACAATAAAGATTACGTTGATAAATCATTGGCTGTTGATTTGAAGGTGGCTGTTCCACGTAAAGAGAAAAACAGAACCAAAGAACAATTCACCATGGAGCAAATCAAAACAATATTTGATGCAGAACTATATCATGGATGTATGAATTTAGAATACTGGTGGCGGCCCGGCAACTTCAAAGTGCGTAGCGGAAAATTCTGGGTGCCATTGATTGGCCTGTATCAAGGTGTCAGATTGAATGAATGCTGTCAGCTTTTGGTATCAGACATCAAAATTATTGATGGTTACCACTGCATCCTGATCCGATACGACGACGATGATGGTGAAGAAGTCAAGAATGTCAAAAATGAAAGCAGTGAACGCTTCCTCGTCATCCACCCCATGTTGATCAAGCTCGGTTTCATTCATCATTACGAGCAGCAGAAGAAAGCCGGTGAAACACATTTATTCCCGGAACTCCCCATCGGCTCCACAGGCTACTACAGCGATCCATTCAACAAATGGTTCAACCGATCACTACTCAAGAAAAAACTCGACATCAACGGCCCAACCTTCCATTCCCTACGTCACATGTATTGTGATGCGTTACGGGCCGCACAGGTGCCACAAGACATCCAACGCACGTTGGGCGGTTGGTCATCAAAGAATGGTGAAGAAGACACCATCGATTACAAAGTCTACGGTCGCGGCTATCCACCGGATGTCCAACACGAACACATCAGCAAGGTTACATATGATGTGGATTTATCACATTTGATTGATAACGAGGAAAATGAATGACGTATCATTTAAGTAATTTCACAAGCATGTTTGAAGTATTGTTTGGTGTGTATGTCGCAATTGCTTTCTGGTCGCCATTTGAACATGAAGCTACAAAATATGGCATGGCATATTTGAAAAATGTTAGGTGCAAAGAAAACCCAAGTAACAATCTCTTCCTAGCTATCATAAACATATTTTTTGGTTTAATTTTTACTTCATGGGCATGGCTTTTGGTAGGTATATCCTTAATTATCTATCTTGCTGCACGAATAGCCCCATTCATTGGAGGTGGATATTGCTTTTACGCTTTATATCAATTTGCCATGAATGGTGAGCAAATTTATTCTTCAATCGAAAAAAACCATATCTTGGCATTCAGCATAGGTCCATTTGCTATGTGCGTTTTTGCTTTTTTGTTTGCAAGAGCTTTTGATAAAGGGGCAGTTGAAGAATTTAAAAACATGGGTGGTATAACCAAGGTAGATATATCTCACACACCCAAAGCATGCCCAACATGTGGAAAACACTGACTATATTTTAATTGAATTAATTACACCAAACACCTACCAATAGATGTTTTTTTTTTCAAATTCAAACATTGGAACTCATCGCATGAATGACCAAGCAACAGTCGGTCACCTATTATTTGGCATTGCAATATACGGTGGATTAATATGGCATGTCGGTCACCGTATGCGTGGCTCAGTATATCCATTTTCACAATCTTCGATACGCAACAAACGTTTCATAGTTGCTGTTTTGCCCATGGTCATGTATTTGATCGGTGGTGAAATAGAGCGAGATTATATGCTCAGATTATTCATTGGCATACCAGTTTCGGTGTTGATTTTTAGCTTCATCAGTTCTCGGATTTTCAGATGGTGTTTTCAAACGGTTACTGGAAACAGCAATGAGCCACTAATAGAATATGTCGTCATCCATGCATACACATTACTTGCATCAATGATTTGCTACACCTCGGTTGAAACAACCGCAAAATATTTTAAAGCTCTGTTCGGATAGATACGATGAATTTCCAGCAAATAAAACGTAAACTCAAAGCCTCTGCCTTGATCATTAATCGTCTTATGACAATAAAACAAGGCCGGTTGGTCAAACGTTATGGTGCCGTTGCATCTTTAGCGTGGGTGGTGATTGGTGTAATCGGTGGTCTGTTTGCGTTTAGTAATGATGGCAAACTGAATGAAATGGGTGATTTCTTCGCGGGTTGGTTTTCACCATTGGCATTTACATGGTTTGTCTATGCTGTGTTCTTGCAAATGAAAGAACTCAAAGCGACCAACGAAACAATGAATTTGCAGAAGGAAGAACTTGAAGGTTCCAAGCTAGCGTTACGTGAGCAATCCAAAACATTAAACCGTCAAAACATTGAAAACACCTTCTTCAAGATGATCGAGTCATTGCAAGACATCATCGGGGGAATGACTATAACTGAAAAAGAATACATCTCAGATTCTGCAAAAAAAGTTTTCCTAACCGGGAGAACCGCTTTAGCCTCAATTCACAAAGAATTTGAAAGAATGATTATAGGCTGCACTTCCGAAGAAGATTTCATTAAGAAATATGAATACCTATATGAAGAGAACGGTGAAAACCTTGGTCATTACTTTCGGATGCTAAATCGAATTATCGAATTTATCGAACATCATACAGAATTACATGACACAGATAAAATTGGCCTAATTAAAATATTACGTCCCCACCTGTCAGATGGTGAACTTTTCTTACTTTTCATCAATTCCCATTACAAATACGGGAAGCCCATGACACCTTATATCAAAAAACATGAAATGTTGGATAACTTCACCCTTCGCACCAGAACAGAAGATGACATCCTAGTGAACCATGCAAAAAACCTAAATGTTAAATACGAGATTATTGATAAATCTACAGGATTTTTCTAACGGCCCGTTCCAAAATCAATGGATTAGTATCTGCATATTCAGCCGATTGGTTTACCGTAGCGTGCCCCATCAGGCATGACAGGTTCTTCAAGCCGACACCGTTGTTGATCAGACGAGTGGCGAATGTTCTACGTCCAGAGTGACTGCTAGTGCTGTCTGGTAGACCAGACTTGATAAACAAACGCTTCGCCAACTGCTGCATCGTATTCCCGGTAAAACGGCTGCCTTTTTGTGATCGGAACAGGAATGCGTTTGGATGCAGGTCAGGACCTTCGGTGGCACGGCGGTGATCGATATATGATTTGATGGCACGACGCACACGCGGGTTGCTCAGGAACACTTCTCTGTTTCTGTTCGTCTTGCTGTTGGCAATTTTTATCTGAAACTGCTGACGAATTTCACCATCACTATCCGTAACATCACCGAGACGCAATGAACTGCATTCATGGACCCGCAGGCCCAAGCCGAACAAACACATCAGGATTGCTGTGTTACGGGCCGCATGAGCTTCTACAGCGGTAATCTTCATCAATCGCTCAAACTCCGCATCTGTCAAAACCTTGGCTTTGCCTTCCTTGCTCATATCATCCTCCCATAATGTTTATCTTTGAGGTGCAGCATGCACCTTTCAACATTATCAACCGCGTTGAAATCATCCGTCATCAGCAACGCCGCAGCAATGATCACAATCTTTAACTTTGGACAGAAGTAAACTTTTTCCACCGGGTGCGTTGGTATGCGTCATCCAATGCCGCCAGAACATCTTCATCCTGCTCGTCCAAAGCCTCAGCAATACGGTTCAAGGTTGCCTGCACATGATCCAACGTCTCACCACATCGGATACTCTCGTAGCCATGGATTTGAACCTTCTGGGATGAATAACGCAGGACCAGATAATATTCACCACCGTCAGACCAATACCACTTCCGTACCGGCACGGCGACTGTGGTGGGCTTGCCATGACTATAACGACGGCGTTGGATCGTGAATGTTTCACCGATGAGTTCATGAGCAACAACCTCCAACTGCTGTTCAAGGGCTGCCCGGAATACTTTGATAGGATCATTTCTCCGTACCTCGACCAGCGGCTTTTTCTTGTTGCTAAAGTTCATTTCAATCATGGTGACCACCCCGTGTAACTGCACTAAATGCAGCAGTTCCATCACCGAAAGTCAAATTCAGGCCATTGCCATATCACGCTAAAAGCCTTGTGGGTTCCAATTCAGTGAGTCCATTCAAGGACTTCCATCTAAAAAGGTAGCATCGTGTTACCTCGCTCATTTTATGATTGCTACTCTGTGAATATTGCGATTTTAGCATCGAATCCAAAACAGGAACATCTGTAGGAATTTATTAATTGACGATTCAGCGTGCCCTGATTTAGAAGGCAAATATTGTGTTCGGGACATCCAACTGATGACCTGTGCTAAATAACCTTGGAAGTTTAAAATACAACGCTGATACCGGGAATAAGACCGGCAGTTTGAGGCCCGTGATGATTAAGACCATCACCACAACTTCCACTGTGGCCGACTTGAAATCGCGATGTCGCATCTCGAAAGCTGGGGTAAATATACCAGTAATCCAGTGGACCTGTGAAACAAGCGGTGGCGGCAAGACTAAATAAAGAAGCCCTAAACGATGTCGGCCCTGTTTTCTGGTGGATGCAACCGACACCATCGCATTAGTAATCGTATCTGCTTTTGCCTTGGCCCGTTGCGTGTGGAGACACAGGGGAAGTAGTCATCAAGCAGGTACAGCGTAACCGCCTGCGGCAATGAACATGGTTCATAGCAGTGACTGATACGACTGGTACAAACGGCTCATCGAATAAAACCAATTTCCCTCCTGCTCAGAGATTAACTCATATCTTATGATTTCTGGGCAGGGGGGATTTCAGGATTCCGGTCTATCGAATATGAACGATTTAATATTTCTACTTGGACTTAAAAGTCCAAGAAACAAAAACACAAAACCACCCTCACCCGCAGGAATGAACGTAGTTCATGACGAGGACGAGGGTGAGTTTACGACGAACGCGAAGCGTTTGGCGGTTAAGAGTATTGTGATTTCACGAAGTCAATTTTAACACCCAAATGATTCACCAACTGAATCACTTCGACGGCATGGTTTGTCCAAATTTCGATATTCACGTAATCTTTCCATATCGCCAGCATATCACGGCAGAACTGATCCAGATCACTGGTGTGCAGTAATGTGGATACGGACACGTCGGTCATCCGGGGAACCAATTCCATTAGTTGATCCAGTTGTGCTGCTGTCAGGTCAATACCAACACAAATTTCGTATTCATCCAGCGTCGGCTTTTCCGGGGAAACATAGTCATCAATAGAAATCATTTCCCGGTCTCCATTTCGATCTGTCGGATGTAGTGCAGCAACCAACGCTCAAGCGTTTCATTACGGCAATCCACAGCCAATTCGGATAGGAAGTTCTTCATGGCGTTCCAAACTTCACCACTGGGATTACTATTGGTACGCTGTAGCGTAGAAAAATATGTCCGGGATCGCTGAACCTGAGCAGCGAAGTCAGACCAGCTACCGATAAAACCATTGGCAGTCAGAAATTTCTGAATTGCCGCATATAACGGCATGTCGGTGTTGTCGATAATCATCTCGTTATCTCCATCAAAATTTTACATGAAGATATTTATCAACGGCGATCTACATTGATGAATATGAGGATATATGGTGAGCATTAAAAGCTGCACGGATCGATTGCTTTAACTGGTCATCACCACCCCACACAACCAAACAAGAAGGAAATGGGGCTGAGTTTGGTTGGTTCGAAAATTTCAAGCGTCCTTGAAGAAGAAATACATCTGCGTGCCCGGCAACTTGTCGATGCCACCATCCCGTATCTGTACGGGCAGCTAATAACGCGATCACGCACTCTGCATCACCATTTTCAACGGACTCTCTGGCCTTCCTACACCATGGTTCGTTAGCACTGTACGGCGGGTTTAGAAAAACCTTGCCATTCCACGGCTGCTGCAATCCATCATCTTCAATCGTATAGTATTTGTGGGCCTCAACTGGTTTACAATGAAGCGGACTGCTGGGGTCCAGATCAAATTCACCATTGATGCAGGTGTACAGTTTTTCTAAAATTGAAGGCGGTGAATACCATTCATCACTTTTATTACTCATGGCTGCCCCGTTCCAAAAATTCTTGTCAGAATTAATCGGCACGATAATTGGCTTAGTATTCAAGTGAGAAAAAATAGTATTCAATACATCCAACCTACCTGAATTCTTTGTCTCCAAGCTCACTATCGTTGGATGCGAGACACCGACCAATTCAGCCAACTTTCGTTGACTGATGTTTTGTGACTTTCGCAAAAGGGCAATGCGTTTTCCAAGCACACCTGTAGTTGGTAATTTCTTTGCTGAAATATCCAAATCTAGGGTTTGCATGATCTGAATGAAGTTCGCTAAATTACCCTTACCCAGTTCGATGTTTCGTAATGTTGGTCGGGAAATACCTGTGTTTTTCGATAAAACCACATGGCTCGTTTTCGTGTTCTTACGGAACTGGGCAAGTTGTTGCCCTAAGCACTTATGGTAAAACTTTTTTTCCATCCTGTTCCTCATTCTGTAAAACACCTTTTATCATTTGCTCGGTGAATTTCAATATGAGAGTTTCAAGGTATCGACGGGAATTGTTTTTGGGACACCCTGTGTAAGATCAATCTCTAAAAGGTCAGCGGTGCCGATACTAACTATGACGTCATCCAGAATTACCGTGATGCCTGTGTCCGTCAGTTTGCACCACGAAGTGTCTATGATGCTGTAAATGGCCCCCTGTGGCTCTGTAGAAGCTGCAACAACATAACCGGCTGCGTTGATGCGATATGGGCCGTCATAGCGTTGCTGGACACTTATATCGAGGAATTCGACATGGTAGTCATTGATGCTCAGGCAGGGCTGTGCGAATTCGTCAGGCATATATCTTGGTGGAAGTTTCCCGGTGATTAATACCGGGATAATATAAAGCTGCTTGGTTATCATGCGGATAGGTTCCAATCTGTACCATGATCGGTTGATGAAACTTCGGCGGTCTCCAAATCAACGCCAATGACATTGCCATCCAGCATGATTTCCACATCCAGTAGGATATTATCAAATTCTGTGCAATGAACGGAAACGATTGGATTGTGACCAAGACGATCCAGTGCATCGGTCAATGTTTTCCCAAAGACGGCAATCACACCACGGCCATGGATAAAGGCCGATTGCATGCCACCATCAAGGTTCTTGTAGCAATGTTCAAAATCCGCATTGCCCAGCGGATGGCCTTCGACAGTCATCTTCATCCGGTCAATAACCAGATCACCTGCCGTGGGCATTGTATTGCCACGCACTGACACCGGCACGGCGTATAAGAAATCGGCACATTGGTATGGGTTAGCAGTAATTTCAAAATCACGTAATCGCATCGGAACCTCCATCAGTTGATGGCGGTATTTATCCGAATCAACAAACCTCATTAGCCATTGGACTACCACCCTATGAACAATATAAGATTGTTTGGAAGATGTATGTAACGGGGGAGATGAACATTGTCCGATTTTGTAAAAGTTCTGTTAATCGTGACCTTAACGATACTTGGTGCTTATGGCACTGCGTTGTTAATTTCAGTATCTAATTCTCCTGAAAATTTTGAACACATTGCGAGCGGAATTGGTGTTTTCCTATTGCCGTTTGCCACACTCACTGCTGCTTTAGTCGGTGTCAAATGGTTCCAAGAGATCAAGGGTGCTGTTGATCTTCAAATTGCTTCTGCCCACAAGAAAGATAAAAAGAAAGAGCTTCAATTTGAGTTAGCTAATCAAGTCATTGACGCTGTATACGAAGCACAAAATAAACTCCAAGAAATTCGCAGTCCCGCAGTCATGGAAGGTGAAAGAGAGACAATCATCAATCAGATACGAGAGCAAGAAGGCGAACAAGCAGCTAATGAAATCAATAACAATGGTATGCGTCTTCATGGTGCGGCTGGTTATTTCCGCTGGAATGAAAACCGTGAAACATACTTAGAACTTCAAAGGCTCAAGAAAAAGTTTGGATTTATATTCGGTTCAGAAGAACCAATCGAAACGATCCTCCATCAATGGCGTTCAGTTCGAGCAGCAGCAATTGTAATCGCACAAGGAGGCCAAGTTGAAAACCTTGAATGGAGACTATGGGAAGTTGGCAATGATGATGATGAAGTATACCAAACAATGAATGCAGCTATTACCCAAGTCGAAGAACTCTGCGGACCCGTTCTGAGAGATACAATTTCAAATTAAAGCCCAATCGATCAGATGATTTAAACCATCCTCCGAATTTAAATACAGCTCACCACCATTTGTGCAACCAAATGAGCAACTACACAATTATTAAAATTATATAACACGTTGAATTTAATTAGAATAATCAATTGCAATACGGAGGTTTTGACTTTCCCTATCCCTCCGCCATTAAAACCCCGCTTCGGCGGGGTTTTTTATTGTCTTTAAAGACTTGTTCAAATTGAGTTGAATTTGGCTAAAATCCTGTAGCCTGAAAACCTGCTACCTTCCTCTCAATCCACCTGCGTCTGAACCTGTCTCCCCCCCTTCCGGTTATCACGGGTTTTATGCCTCGCTGGATAAAAATTAGCTTGTATTCAAACGTCCCATACGCTATTCCCTCTAAATAGTATGTAATTTTTTTGATGATTTAAGCGGTTATTATTCTTAATCGACTTTATGGGTGGTGCGAAAACGTGACGTAGAGTTGGAAGCTTAAAGGGGAAAATGTGATGAAAAAGGTCTGTTCTGTAGCTGTCGGCTTGGCGCTTTTAGGTGCAGCGAATGCACATGCAGCTGATTTGGCAACGCCAGTCTATGTAAAAGCTGGTGTGGGTTATGTAAATTTCACTGACCAGCGGGCAGAAGCCACTCGTGGTATGAATCCAGTTCCAGACATCATGACCACCGATTTCACAGACACACAAGCCGTTGCTTTGGGTGTTGGTTACAGTGTGACAGACTCTATCGACCTGGAAGCGACATACCAATACAACTTGGCTTCCAAATCAAACGCCATGTCTTGGACGCAAGGTGGCGCCCTTGAGGCAGGCCACTATAATGTGACAGTACAGACATCTTCGTTAATGTTAAATGCGCTGGTAAAGCTTAATAGCCTAACGAATGAAGCAAAAACGATTCGCCCCTATGTCGGGTTAGGTGTGGGTGTGGCAGCACATAGAATATCTGATCTGGAGACCGTGGGTACATATTACGATTATAGGGTTAACGATAAGGCGAACTACTCTCTTGCAGGCAGAGCGACACTGGGTGCGGTGTATGACATCAGTGAAAAAGTGTCACTCGACTTGTCTTACTCTTTGGCACACTATGGCGTAGCTAAGGGTGATAAAATATGGCATGAGGTAGGCGGTACTTCTCAGGGTCCTGTAGAGACACCAATGGCTTTTGATGTACTCAATCATGAAGCTTTATTTTCACTAAGATATAATTTCTAATTTCATAGTGAAACTGTTCGCTAGGTTTACTTTTCCATCCTCACTATATTGAGGATGGAAAACAGTCTTCAAATGGGACAGAAAACTGACTGGCCGCTTCACCGTCAGGGAAGCGGCTTTTTTTATAATTTCCCCCACCTCAAGCCCGGCTTGGTAAACGGAAGTATTTTTTAAGCTCCCCCATCATCCGTGTTTCAAATTCTGCGCAGAAGCATGTTTCATAGCTTGCACCAGAGTGGCTGCAAGACGATTGTTCAAAACACGATTTGCATCGTTGCTCGCGAACATAGGCATAACAGCCTTCCACAGATTGGAAATGTTTATTGTTCCTGAATTCGTAAGTCATGTCAGATACCTCATTAAAATACGGCGGTATCAACTTTATTTATTATCATTCGGTTTCTTACATATTGCCGATATAAACTTTTAATTTTGCGCCTTTTCCTCCCCCTCTCTTTTTATAAATGACGAGAATTCATAGCCAAGCTGTTCAAACAGGCTTTTAATCTGCCCGTTATTTTGCAGCTCTCTTAATGCCTGATTAAAATCAGCAATGATTGCAGCACCATCCGGGTGCCCAGCCCGGATCATTAAATGTAAAGGCTTACTTTCAATCACTTCCTTATGCAGAACATATATTCTTTTCCAGTGGGAGATATTTCTATTGAGATAATGCTGTAGAACCAGTTCATCTTCCAAAATGGCATCGACCCGTCCATGTTCAAGCATTTTAATCCCTTGAGCCAGATGACTGACATAGACAATGCGCTTTTCAAACCGCTTTAAGGTTGCTGCGTTGTAGCCATAGCCACGGATCAAACCAACGGTGAACCCCTTGGGCAGAAAGACACTGCGGGTTAAGAGTTTCAAGTTATTGGCCATATAAGGCTTGCTATACAGAAAATATTTTTCCCTGTCTTTTTTATACCAAGCACCAATAATACCGTCGGCCTCAGCTTTTTCAGCCATGCTCAGGGCACGTTTCCAAGGGTAATAGTCCGTTTTCAAACGATACCCGGAACGACCAAGGGCCATCCTGACAATCCCTGTCCCCAGCCCCTCCTGTGCCATCGTAGGCGAATTGAACGGAGGGTAATCATCATTAACCAGTAATAAACTTGCCCCATTGGCCGCATCAGCATTTTTAAGGCACAGAAGAAAAGACAGCCCACATACAAGAAATGCCATCTGTATCGCCGTAACTATGCTTAAAAAACGTGCCATATACCCATAAGTTTCAAAGGTGATACATATTCGTTACACGATAGTAACGCTATCAACTTGTAATTCTCATCACCCAAATGGGTGTCTTCCAAGTAGATTGTTCACAAAGTGGAAATCAGTCACCCATTTCCCATTCTGCTTCGTGAAGAATACGTCGATAGGATTCACACACAGGAAAACGCACATCATTTTTTAAAATAATTTCATAAGTCCCATCGACCTTTTCCACTTTCTTCACCGCACCTTTTAACACCCAGTGCTGTAAATGAACGCAATTGCCATCAAATGCCTTTAAGTCGTGTACCGCATCGCTAAAACGGTAAAGGATACGATCTTCCCCTTTTTCACCATAAACACGAATGAAGTGTTTTTCCTCACTGACCGCCCAAACCACAGGGCCAATATCTTGTGTTAACCTGGCAAAAAACTTTGGCGCAGATGGCTCTTTTTTCACGGGTGCTTCTTTAGGGGCAGTTTTTTTAAAGAAAAACATGTCAAACAATCGTTTCATATCATGGCTCTAGGTCTAGGGTCAGGACCGATTAATTTACTGAGTTTGGTTTGTAAAAAATGCCGAAGGGACGGGCTCAAAATAAAGGTGGCTCGCGTTATAAAACTCTTGCAATGGAGGGCACTGCGACGAGTTTCATGCCTAATCCACCTTTATTTTGAGCGCCGCCAAACTTAGTAAATTAATCGGTCCTGACCCTAGCCATATATAATCACTCTTTGCCTCTTTTTCAAAGCCGTACGTTTAAGATTCGGATAAGGAAAGATACCCCGACGCAAGATAAACAACACATAAATCGAAAATAGGTAGCCAACTAATAAAACCATACAGAGTGTCTATTTTCGAAATAACAACAGACAAAAGAAGAATCTACACCTTAGAAGTGCAAAGCAAGTTCTATTATTTTAAAGGAATTGCAGTATTAATTAGAGTAATAACAAATACTTATACAATTGAGTAATGTGATTATGTAACCTGTATCTTTCAACAAAGTCAGTATGTTAAAGCCAAAAAAATGGACCAAAGCCATTCTACACCTTGCTATAGAGTTGAATATAATTAGAATGTGGAGCCACTTGTGAATAAACAAAATTAAAAATCATTCACAAAAAGCTAAGCTAGGGAGCCATAGATGGTCGGAAACGATAATCGCATTTCATCCGACGCAAACTTTTTTGATTGGACAGGCCATGAAAAAAGTTTGCTACAACAATTGGGTAAGCTGCTTGAACCAGCCCTGCCCAATGTCTTTAACAAGTTCTACGATTACCTTGAAACGATTGAGCATCTAAAAATACAAATTGATCGCGCAGGTGGTGCTGAACGTCTGAAAGAGGCTCAGAAAAAACACTGGGAGCATCTTTTCAACCAGATTGATTCTGAACAATTCAGAAAAGAAACCATCGCCATTGGTCGGGCTCATGACAAAATCGGCCTAAAACCAGACTGGTACCTTGGTGGATATCACTACCTTCTTGTCGGCACCTTAAATGAGCTGCGCCGTCTTGAACGCAATGTGGAAAAACGCGGTCAGTTTATTGACGTTTTCCTCAAGGCCATGTTTTACGATATTGAGCTTTCTCTGTCTGCTTATGTGGAAATTGGGTCTTCCAATATCATCAAATCTGAAATCCTGACAATTTCAGACATGCTGGAACGCGAAGCAACCAACACTATCGGTGAAGTTGCCCATAAGTCAGCCAAATTTAACCAAATTTCCAAACAGGTTGCCAAACGTTCCACGGGCCTGCAAGATATCGTTAATGATATGGCAGATTTAACCGCCCAGTTTTCTCAGGATGTACAAACGATTGCCAGCCTGAGTGATAACCTCAAGGAACTCAGCAGCAATATCGGCATGCAGGTGAATGAAACCTCTCAAGCCACACAGGCCGTTTCCCAACTCAGCCAAGAAGCCTCCAGTGCCGTTGAACGGTTGAACCTGGCAACGGACCAGATTGCCGGGGTCGTGACCCTGATTAAGGACATTGCCGCCCAGACAAAAATGTTATCGCTGAACGCCACCATCGAAGCCGCACGTGCTGGTTCTTACGGCAAAGGTTTTGCCGTTGTTGCCCAGGAAGTAAAAGGGCTGGCAGGTCAAACAGAAAACAGTATTACACAAGTTTCGAGCCATTCTGCCGACATCTCGCAAGAGGCATCGGCAACAACGAAAAACATCAATGATATTGAAGGCTCTATCACACAAATGGCTGAACAGGCTGGCGAAATTTCAAATGCTGTAGGGGATCAATTATCTTCTGCCAACGAAATTTCATCCCGAATGGGTGAAGCTGTTACCAAATCGGCCAATGTTGCCGATCAGATGGGTTATATTCGCGAACAGGCTGAAGAAAACCTTCAATCCTCTATGGCTCTATCCTCAATTTCACAAATGTTGACACAGGATATGGAGACATTGCGCGCCCGGATTTTAAGCATCGTGGGTAGCTCAACCGTTAAAGATGATCATATCCGTGTTCCTGTTGCCCTTGATGCCAATATCATCGACAAAGAAAACTCTTACCCCTGTAAAATCGTCGATCTGTCCTTGGCCGGGGTGATGCTCAGCTTTCAAGGCGATAATCCTCATCATGATATTGCGATGGGAACATCCTGCGAGCTTGAATTCGACCTGCTGGGGTCTGCACGCTGTCGCACATTAATGCCGTCAGCCAACCATCTTCATATTCAGTTCATGGACCTGCGTGATAGAGAAATCACCATTCTGCGTGAATACGCCCAGGAAGTTATGGCAAAAGATTTCCAAATGGGGGCGATTTGTCAGGATGCCGCCGGGCAAATTCAACGGGCCTTTAATGAGTCTGTGAAAAACGGCCTGATTGATATTGATGACTTGCTGGATGAAGAATATACCCTGATTGAAGGGACTGATCCCAAGCAGTTTATGACAAAGTTTGTTAACTTTACCGACCGTGTTCTTCCCCCTATTCAGGAGAAGGTCATGGAAAATAACGATGAAATTTTGCTCTGTTGTGCGGCTGATCGTAACGGTTATATTGGCACCCACAACAAGATGTATTCTCACCCGCAAAAACCGGGGGAAACCGTCTGGAATACAGCAAACTGTCGAAACCGGCGTATCTTTGATGATAAAGCGGGCCTATTGGCCGCCCATAACAGGGAACCCATGTTTACCCAAACATACGAACGCGATATGGGGGGCGGGAAAGTCGTTTATCTCAAAGAAGTAGACTGCCCTATCTTTATTGAAGGAGAATATGGCACCGAACATTGGGGTAACTTGCGCGTTGGCTATAAAGCCTAACAAGATGAATGACAAAAGGGGAACAGCGTTTCCCCTTTTTATCTTACAGCTCTTAGAGCCTGCCCCAAAAGTATTTGTTACTTTTCATAGCCTTATGTTTGTTCGTCAGTAGAAAAGATTTGTGAGGTGATGCTGGAGGCATCATAAGCAAATCTTGACGCCCTGACGGGCGAACATAAGGCTACCCTTCGGGTCAACGTCTCAGGGGCAACTGTCGCGTCAACACGTTTAACCGATGCCCCGCATCGCTTTGCACGTGTTTCCTAACTTTTATCCTTGAGTAAGTTGATGAAAAACAACAAATACTTTCGGGTCAGGCTCTTAATTCCCGTTGATCTTGCGCATGAGAAAAGCCAGAAGACCAATCACAACCACAACAGTTGTCACAACCCCACCAATGCCAAACATTGCAATACTATCCATGACGGATGCTCCTTTTTGACGGCGTTTTCAGATGAAGACCATCATGACAAGGGGGCAGCATTAGAGCATTGCGATTTATCAATAAAATAGATTAATTTTCGTTGGCGATGGATTGCAAACGATCCAGATCGGCCCAGAAATGGTTTTTGCCCATATCTTTTAAAGACCCCTCCCGCTTGAATTCCGCAATAATGCGCGAGGTGGTTTCTGTTGTCACGCCAAGAATAGCCCCAAGGTCTTCCCGGCTGAATAAATGGCAGCTATGATCTTTTTCATCAGACAGGCCAATAACCAAACGTGCGACACGGGATTTAGAACTTCCTGTTGAAAGTTCTGTCAACCATTCATCTGCCCGCTGCACAGCTGTATGCCAACGTGACAACAACTGTGTATGAATACGGGGCGTTTCCTTGTTTAAACGTTCCACAACTTCACGCGGGATTTGACACAGTTCAGCATCACGCAAAATGGTGGCATAATGTTCATACGTCGGATTAACCAGTGTTTCCAGCCCGGCGACATCTCCGGTGCGTAACAAGCGAACAATACGTTGGGCACCATCAGGCAAATATTGTGTTAGCTTGATCACCCCACTGCGCACAGTATAGAGAAACTCCCCCTCATCGCCTTCACTATAAAGGCTTTCCCCCTGCCGTTTACTGATTTCCGTAATCGGTTTATGGATCAGCTCAAAATCATCATGTTCGAGATCAGCAAATAATGCGAGGTGACGAATGCCACAATTCTCACATGACGAAATTCCCGTCCAAGCGTTGGCAATGGCTTGTTTTTCCAAGGCGGTGCCTTTCTACTCACAACACTACATATGCATTAACTCCTAAATATTTACCCTATTTTCTAAATTCTTTTCAATGCTATTCTTGAATACGATATAATTTTTCGGTTCTCTTTGGCTTCAAAGACTTGCATGATCATCACAAGGCGATAACTTCTGCCCCATAAGGTCTCTGATAAGAAAGGTGAACAATGCTCCATACCCGTAACTCCATCATTGACTGGCTGATCAACGAAGGCTGGAAATTTTCAGATAAAAAAGCCTTTACACGCGAACTGGCAAACAGCTTCTTGGCAGCAGGTGTCCAGATTGACCGCATTCGGCTAACCATCCGCCTGTTACACCCTCAGGTCATGGGGTTTAGCTTTACCTGGGACAGCAGCAAAGAGGAGGTTGATTTCTTTGCAGCCTCTCACGAAATGAAGGAAACGGACCTTTATAAAAACAGCCCCTTCTCTGCCATTTTTGAAGATAACGCCGGTGCAATCCGTCGCCCCCTTCATAACCCGAACTGCCTGTTGGATTACCCTGTCCTGACGGATTTAAAGGAAGAAGGCTTCACAGATTATGTCGCCCTTCCCATTATTTTCTCAGATGGGCGGCGCAGTGCAATCACCCTGTCCAGTAAAGCCCCCAAAGGTTTTACGACACAGGAGCTGACACTTATTTATGACTGTTTGCCTGCCCTTGCCCGCATTGTGGAAAACCATGCCTTAAAACATACCGCATCTGTTTTGCTGGAAACCTATCTTGGTAAAGAAACCGGGCAACAAGTCCTTAGCGGTAAAGTGAAAAGAGGCGATGGACAGCGCATCCGTTCGATCATATGGTTTTCAGATTTACGCCAATCGACCCATTTGGCTGAGACTATGGATAATGAGGATTTCCTCAAGCTTCTGAACACCTATTTTGAATGTACCGCCGGGGCTGTTCTGGATAACGGTGGCGAAGTACTGCGTTATATTGGTGATGCTGTTCTGGCCATTTTCCCCGTTGGTGAAACAGAATTTTGCCCCACAACACACAAGGCGGCACAAAATGCGGAAAAAGCGATCCGGGCAACCTTTGACAGATTGGATAAAATGAACAAAGCTCACGCAGGGTTAAATCTGCCCGAAGTCAAATGCGGGGTTGGCATTCATGTGGGTGAAGTCATGTACGGTAATATCGGTACCAATGAACGACTTGAATTTTCGGTTATTGGCTCATCTGCCAATGAAGCTGCCCGACTTGAAAGCATGACTAAAGAACTCAAAGTCCCCGTTGTTGTCTCAAATCAGTTTTGTGAGCTGCATGGGGGTGATTTCTGGCATTCACTGGGCAAACATAATCTGAAAGGTTTCTCAAACGAACGAGAACTCTATACCCTTGCCCAATAAATCAAAAAAGACGGCTATTTTTAATTGTTTAAGTGGCAATTCGATTAGAATGGTTTAGTATGCCCGTAAAGAAAAAGAATCATACAGGAGAGTAAGTTTGGGTTCGCAGCGTATTGCCAACATCTTTGTGGCCTCAACCAATACTGAAAACATTGATAGTTTTTCCCAGCGTTTGGAAAAGTATCAATATACCGTGATCAAGAACGACGGAATGGATTTGCTTGCCCAAGCCGAAGCCGCCCACCCCGACCTGATTGTTCTAGATGTGACCTGTGATGATTTTGATGGGTTCGATGCTGTCACCAGCTTGAAAAACAACACAAAGACCCGCCATATCCCTGTTATTGTCATTGCTGATCAAAAGTCAAATGAGCTGTATGAAAAGGCTTATGCCGTCAAGGCTGATGATGTTTTCATCCATTCTTTTGATATTCAGGAATTCTTCATTCACATCAAGCCCCTGTTGCGCCTGTCTACCATGTTCATGGAATTGGAAAACCGTGTAGAACTGGCCCAAACCATGGGGGTCAAAGCCAGTAGCGACATCAACTTTGATGATGACAGTCGCTATCAAATCCTGTTGATTGATCCCAAAGATGGTGATCGTGCGATGATTGAGACCGTGCTGGACGGCAATTGCCATATTGATGTCTGCACCGATTTCTTTGCCGCAGAAGATCAACTGACCACCGGTCAATATGATGCAGCCATTTGTTCGATTGATGAAAATACAAAGGAAAATGTCCTGAGCCTTAGCTCACGTGCGCGCAATAACCCACGCCTGTTTAACTTGCCCATGCTGGTTATTAGCGAAGGCAACATTCAAGACCGCATGGATGCTTATCGCCGGGGCGTCACCCGTATTGTCAGACGTCCTATCAATCAGTCTTCTTTGCGCACCAAGCTCAAAATGCTGATCCGGCGCCAACGCCTGCGTTGGAATGTCCGCAAAGCAATGGACACGACATGTGAAAGTGAAACCACACACGAAGTCACCCATGCCTATTCCAAAGACTTCTTTGTAAAAAATCTCTCGCGTCAAATTGAAAATGCTCATAAATGGCAAAAGAATATGACGGCTGTGTTTATGTCCGTCCCCAATATCCCCAATATTCGCGACCAGTTTGGCGATGAAGCTGCCGACCACCTGTTGCAGCAAGTCTATCAATGGATCACCAGCCTGACCCGTGTGGAAGATACCGTTGCTCTTTATGGAGATAATGAATTTTGTATCGCCCTGCCCGATACCCCGCAGGAAGAAGCTCAAATCGTTATGCATCGCATTGCAGGTATCCTCAGCTACACGGACTTTGCCGTTGTTGATGTATTCCAACCCATCAGTGTCTGGGTTGAAACAGGGATCACTGCCGTTGAACTGGGTGATGACGCGGACATTCTGATTAAACGGGCACGCAAGAACATCGACTAGGGCCAAAACCATAAACATGTATATCGACATTTATTATGATACGATTTGCCCTTGGTGCCTGATTGGTAAAAAACGCTTGGAAAGCGCCCTGGAAAGCCGAGGACATATTTCCCTGAAAGTCAGATGGCGCCCCTTTTTGCTCAACCCTTCCATGGGGCCGCAAGGGATGGAGCGCCAAACTTATCTGGATCAAAAATTTGGTGGCCCACAACGGGCCAAACGGGTTTACGATGTCATTGCCCAAACCGGACATGACAACGGTATTGATTTTCAATTTGATAAAATAGAATACACCCCCAATTCCATTGATTCCCATCGCATGGTCTATCTTGCCGAACGCTACGGTCTTGAATCCAAGATGGTTGAGCGCCTCTTTCAAGCCTTTTTCATGGAAGGGGCCAATATTGGTGAACGGGATGTGCTCATTACCCTTGGTGAAGAAATCGGGCTGGCGCGTGAAGAAAGCACCCTCTTTTTAGAGGGAAGCGTGCGTTATGATGATGTCATCCAGTCTGACCGTGAAGCCCGCCAATTGGGTGTTCATGGCGTCCCCGCTTTTGTCGCACGTGATCGCTATGTGATCTCTGGTGCTCAGGAAAGCAAAATTCTGGGTAAATTCATTGATACGGCTTGGCACGGCTAAGAAGGCTTTGCCATTTCACCTAAGTCTTTCAACAATTGCTTTACCCCGCCAAGGCGTTTGGACATATCGTCCCAACGGCGCATGAAAACCAAACAATGGTCCGGGCGCATTTTAGCCGTGCCGGCCTGATCCATTAGGAAACGAACCAAGCCATCAGGATTGGCAAATTCGTTATTGCGGAATTTAATCACCGCCCCTTTTGGCCCGGCATCAATTTTTTCAATAGATGCCTCACGGCACAGGCGCTTCATTGTCACCGTATCCAGCAGGTTTTCCACTTCACCCGGCAATGGCCCAAAACGATCAACCATCTCAGCTGCAAATGCATCCAGCTCTTGGGAACTTTTCAGCGTCGACACCCGACGATACAGCTCCATACGCACATTCAAATCAGCAATATAACTTTCCGGGATCAAAACGGGCAGGCCAATACCAATCTGCGGGCTCCATTCATGATCCTCGACACTCAGATCACCGCCACCTTTGGCTTCGGCAACTGCTTCTTCCAGCATTTGCTGATAAAGTTCAATCCCAACCTCTTTGATATGACCGGATTGTTCATCCCCCAACAGGTTCCCTGCCCCACGGATATCCAGATCGTGACTTGCCAGCGTAAATCCAGCCCCAAGGCTATCCAGTGTCTGCATGACTTCAAGACGTTTTTGCGCAGTCTTGGAGATTTTCTGGCCCGGTGGCAAAGTGAGATAGGCATAAGCCCGTGTTTTGGAACGCCCGACCCGGCCACGCAACTGATAAAGCTGAGCCAAGCCAAACATATCTGCACGATGAATAAAGATCGTATTGACAGAAGGCAGATCAAGACCTGATTCGACAATGTTGGTTGCCAGCAAGATATCATAAGATTTCTCAGAAAAAGCCGTCATGACATCTTCCAGCTCCTTAGGCTTCATCCGGCCATGAGCGACAGCAATTTTGGCATCTGGCACCAGTTCATGCAGGTCTTCGGCAACCTTATCCAAATCCGCCAAACGGGGGCACACATAGAAACATTGCCCACCACGAAAACGCTCGCGCTGAATAGCCTCACGAACCACGACCGGATCAAAAGGCGTCACAAAAGTGCGCACGGCCAAACGATCCACAGGTGGTGTGGCAATCAGGCTCATTTCCTTCACGCCCGTCAAGGCCATTTGCAGGGTACGTGGGATCGGCGTTGCTGTCAGGGTTAAGACATGGACATCGGATTTAAGTTTTTTCAGCTGTTCCTTGTGAGTCACACCAAAATGCTGCTCTTCATCAATAATCAACAGACCAAGGCGTTTAAATTTCACGGTTTTCGCCAGCAAGGCGTGGGTCCCCACCACAATATCGACCGTGCCATCCACCATTTCTTCTTTCACCCGTTTGGCTTCTGTGGTGGTGACAAGACGCGATAGCTGCTGGATGCGAACCGGGAAATCCTTAAAGCGTTCGACAAAATTATTGTAATGCTGGCGTGCCAACAGGGTTGTCGGCACCACAACGGCAACCTGCATGCCACTCATGGCCGCAACGAAAGCTGCGCGCAAGGCCACTTCGGTTTTGCCGAAACCCACATCACCACAAACAAGGCGATCCATGGGACGGCCACTTTTCAAGTCACTAATGGCATCGCCAATAGCACGCAACTGGTCATCGGTTTCAACGAACTTGAACTGCGTACAGAATTCTTCATATACCCCATCAGGTGCGGCAATGGCTTCACCTTTGCGCAATTCACGTGCAGCGGCAACCTTGATCAGGTCTTGGGCAATATCGCGCACACGTTCTTTCAGGCGGGCTTTTCGGGCCTGCCATGCCACACCACCCAGTTTATCCAGATGGGCAGCGCCTTGGTCTGAGCCAAAACGTGATAGCAATTCGATATTTTCAACCGGCAGAAACAACTTATCCCCACCATCATAGACAAGGATCAGGCAATCATGCGGTGCCCCGCCCACATCAATGGTTTCCAGCCCTTCATATCGGCCAATGCCATGATCCATATGAACGACAAGATCGCCCTCGCTAATACTAGAAGCTTCGGCAATAAAATTTTCTGCCCGCATGCGACGGCGCGCCGGGCGCACCATCCGGTCACCAAGAATATCCTGTTCTGCCAGAACGGTCAGCCCGTCACAGACAAAACCATGTTCCAACCCCAAAACAACAACGGCCACCGCCTCTTGAGGCAGACGTTCCACATCGCCAAAGGAACCGACAGCGGCCAAACCGGCAACCCCATGTTCTTTCAAAACATTGATTAATCGATCGCGTGATCCATCGGAATAAGCAGCCACAAGCACACGTTGATTATTGCTTTGTTCAGCCACGATATATTGACGAACTGCGTCATAAACATTCATGTTTGGATTAGCGCGTGCCTCGGCAAAATCAAGGCAACGTCGCCCTTGGGCATCAATGACTGTATCTGCCTCAGGTACGTCATAAGCATTGATCTGTCCAAGCCCATAACCATCCAGTGCCTGATCCCAACCTTCCTGATTTAAGTAAAGAAGGTTTGGTTCAATCGGATTATAAGGGGCTTCCCCACTGAGGGCTGCATCAGCGACCTCTGCACGGGCATCATAATAATCCTGCACCATTTCAAAACGACTATCACGGGCTTGTTCAGCCTCATGGTCCAGCACAATCTTCGCCGCTTTAGGCATATAATCGAGCAAACATTCCATCGTTTCATGAAACAATGGCAACCAATGTTCAACCCCAATGGGACGGCGCCCGGCAGATACCGCTTCATACAGTGGATCTTTTGATGCCTTGCCGCCAAAGATTTTACGAAATTCGGTGCGAAAACGTGAAACAGCCTCTTCCCCCATCGGCAGTTCACTGACGGGTTTAAGAACAAATGTTTTGATCGTGTCAATGGTGCGCTGACTGACGGGATCAAAGGTACGCACGCCAGAAACTTCATCCCATTCCAGATCAAGGCGCAACGGCTCGTTTCGCCCCGGTGGGAAGACATCGACAATATCACCACGCACCGCATATTCGCCAGGTTCCATCACCGTTTCACTACGTTGGTAGCCATTGCGTTCCAGAAATTCCACCAGTGTTTCACGGCGGACTTCATCGCCAATCTCAGCCTTAAAGACCACATCTTTAAAACTTGCACGTGGCGGTATCTTTTGCACAAAGGCTGAAACCGTTGTCAGAACAATTCGGGATTTCTTGTGACTTTCGGCAATACGGGTTAAGGCATCAACCCGTTGCCCAACGATTTCAGCATGGGGCGATACCCGGTCATAAGGTAAACAGTCCCATGCAGGAAACTGAATGACTTCTAAATCAGGATAGAAAAAAGAAACCGCCTGCGCTGTGCGCACCATTTTGGCTTCATCAGTCGTGATGAACAACAGATCGCCATGTTGTTTGGCCAAATAACCAAGCAACACACTATCAAAACCTTCGGGCACTGCACTATAAGTTTGCAGTCCCGCTGTCGGAAGCGCACGGAGGGAAAGTTTCATTTTCAATCGCCTTTAAGAGAGGTTGGGCATATAGCCTTCAACCATGGCGTATTCCTGACATTGACGCAGTTTTTGCATCACTTCATTTTCAAATCCAGCCGGAACGGGCTGTTTTTCCGTGATCCATTTGAAAATATCAACGTCATTTTGTTCCAGAAGAGTTTCAAACTGAACAATTTCTTCTTCTGGCAGGTCATCCAGATAACGTTTGGCAAAACGGGCAAAAATCACGTCATTTTCATGCATGCCCATATATTTGCATTTATGATGTAAGCGTTTAAGTCGTCCATCCATGATATCACCAATTGCCAGATCAAAAAAATTCCTTAGGATATAGCGAGCTTTTCATTCCTTGTCATTTCCAAATCCATGCGCCCTGAAATTCTTTTCCCCCTTTTTCGCCCGATCACCGCCCTTACTGGCGTGGGGCCGCGTATATCCAAATTTATGGAAAAAATCACCGGAGAACATATTGTTGATGTCCTGTGGCATTTACCCAGTGCCTTCATCGACAGACGCTTTTCCCCCAAAATTGCCGAAGCCCCGGATAATACGGTTGTCACGCTGGAAGTGAGCATTGCCAAACATTTCCCATCACGCAATCGACGCGCCCCTTACAAGGTCTCCTGCTTTGATGAAACCGGGCCGATGGATTTGGTCTTTTTCAATGCCCGTGGGGACTATTTAAAAAAACAACTCCCCGAAGGCGAAGTCCGTATCATCAGCGGTACAGTTGAGCGTTTTCAAGGCGTGTTACAGATGACTCACCCTGATCGCATCGGCAAACCAGATGAACTAGCAGACATCCAAACCGTTGATCCGGTTTATCCCCTTACAGCCGGTGTGACCAACAAAGTCATGGGCAAGGCCATCCGGGGCGCCTTGGAAAAAACAACTGAATTGCCCGAATGGCTCGACCCCGCTTTTAAACAAAAAAAGAAATGGCCCCACTGGCAAGAAGCCTTGGAAGCCGCCCATCACCCACAGGAAGAAGAAGACCTCTTTGCAGACTCCCTGCCCCGTGAACGGCTGGCTTATGATGAACTGCTGGCAAATCAACTGGCTTTGGCCCTGGTTCGACGTACCGTGCGCCGCGCAGCAGGGCGTTCAGTCACAGGAAACGGTAATTTGCGCCAACAGATCAGAGATAGCCTACCCTTTACCCTGACCAATTCACAGGAAGAGGCCCTGAAAGAAATTGAAGCCGATCTGAGCGAACCGTTACGCATGTTACGCCTGCTCCAAGGGGACGTAGGCAGCGGTAAAACAGTCGTGGCCTTGCTGACAGCCTTGATTGCCATTGAGGCAGGCATGCAAGCCGTTATCATGGCCCCAACGGAAATTCTCGCACGCCAGCATATGGAAACCATCGAACCGCTTTTATCTGGCACTCCCATCACCCCTGTGATTTTAACCGGGCGTGACAAGGGCAAAAAACGCACAGAAATTCTGGAACGGATTGCCACAGGCGAAGCCCAGTTGGCGATTGGTACACACGCGCTTTTCCAGGAAGATGTGGATTTTGCCAATCTGGGCTTGGCCGTCATTGATGAACAACACCGCTTTGGTGTGCACCAACGCCTTGCTTTGGCCGGAAAAGGCCAACATGTTGATGTGCTGGTCATGACCGCAACCCCTATCCCGCGCACCCTTATGCTCACAGCCTATGGCGATATGGATGTGTCGCGCCTGCTGGAAAAACCTGCGGGACGAAAACCGATTGACACACGGGTTATGGCTCTTTCAAAACTGGAAGACGTCGCCCACAGCATTGGCCGGATGATTGCCAAAGGGGCACGCATTTACTGGGTCTGCCCACTGGTGGAAGAATCTGACAAGATTGAAATTGCCGCTGCCCAAGAACGGTTTGACCATCTGCAAAGCCTTTATGGCGAGCGTGTCGGCCTTGTTCACGGCAAAATGAAAGGGGCTGAAAAAGATGCCGTTATGACGGCCTTTGCCACAGGTGAGATTGATGTGCTGGTTGCCACAACCGTGATTGAAGTTGGCGTCAATGTACCCGAAGCCACCGTCATGATTATCGAACATGCAGAACGGTTTGGCCTTGCCCAGCTCCACCAATTGCGCGGCCGTATTGGCCGGGGGATGGACGCCTCAACATGCTTATTACTGTATGGGGCACCTTTATCTGAAAACGGTCAGGCTCGACTAAAAATCATGCGTGACACAGAAGATGGCTTTGTCATTGCAGAAGAAGACTTGCGCCTGCGCGGTGCAGGTGAAGTGTTGGGCACCCGGCAAAGTGGCCTGCCGGAATTTAAACTGGCACAATTGCCCGCCCATGAAGAACTGCTGGCTGCGGCGCGTGATGATGTGAAACTTATTCTAGAACAGGACCCCGAACTTGCCAGCGAGCGCGGACAAGCCCTCCGCACCCTGCTCTATCTTTTCGAAGAAGATGCCACGGTTGGCTATTTAAGGTCAGGCTGAAGATTATTCAGCCTCTTTCCCCTGTTTGGAAAGCAACACAGGTGCGCCTTCTTTTTCACGCAAGACATCCACATCCTCATACGTTTTAGCCGAAGTTTGCGGTTTTTCTTGTAATTCTTTGGAACGTGTATCTGGTGGGGTGACAATCCCGCCGGAGATCACCATCTTAACAGCTTGTTCCACAGACATGTTTAAGTGGATCAAATCCTTTTTTGGAACAAACAACAAGAAACCAGAGGTCGGGTTTGGTGTGGTCGGCAGAAAGATATTAACGCAATCTTCTTCTGTCAGGTTCTGTACTTCCCCTTTTGTCGTACCCGTAATGAAACCGATTGCCCAAATGCCCCGGCGGGGGTATTCGATCATAACGGCTTCACGGAAAGCTTGTGATTTTTGTGCCAAAACCGTTTCAAAGATTTGCTTGGTTGCACTGTAAATCCCACTGATCACAGGCATACGTGCCATGATCCCTTCACTGATACGCACCAGCAGCTTGCCGATAAAACCAGCAGTCAGCATACCAACAACGGTCAGCACGATCACAACGATAACAAGACCAAGGCCAGGTAAACTAAAGGGAAGATAAGTTTCCGGGTTATAGTCTTGCGGAATTAACGGCGTGACTTTTTCATCCACAAAGTCAATAAACAACCATGCCAGTAAAATTGTAATCGAAATCGGTGCTGTCACCAAAATCCCGGTCAGAAAATACGCGCGCAGACGTGCAGCGACGGTCAACCCTTTTACAGGTTTACTTTCTTCGTGCATATTCTCATCAGTCATGGACAACCGTTCCTATTTTTTGTAGCGTTGCACCGCATGTTATAGTCTTTACCCTCAAGAAAAAAGAACGAATTGTTACCGTTATGAAAAATTGGGTCATTCAGTACGTTTACGCCACCGAAAAAAATGAGCAAGGCGTATCAATTTTAGAAGTTCAGGCCGAAACACTGGAAGAGGCCAAAGAAATCGCTGTGCAAAAAGCTGCGGCTGAAGAATATATTTTCAATGTTTATCCGCAATCTGATGAACAGTTCCTCGGCACCGTCAAACATCAGGCCAGCATGCTGGTTGGTAAAGGTGAAACGGCAGAAAGCGAAGAATAATAAAGGCGTCAGCTTTTATATTTCGCCAGTTCCTGCCCCATCCGGCGGATATTTTTCACGAAGATATTGATCAAACCGCGCATAAACGGGTCTGCCTTTGCCAGTTTCGTCATGAACGTGTCACGGGTTACGACAACAAGCGTGGTTTGTTGCACTGAACGAGCCGCCGCCATACGGGGCTGGTTGTCGATCAGGGCCATTTCCCCAAAAATGCCGCCCTTGCCAATTGTTCCCAGCACGACTTCCTTGCCATCAATCATCTTAAAGATTTCAATCATACCTCGTTCAACAATATAGGCACGATCGCCGGGATCACCTTCTTTAAAAATTTTATCGCCTGCGTAAAAAACCTTACGTTCAACAAAGCGTTTTGAAGCTTGACCAGCCATTTATGAAACCTTTCAGAATCATCTATCCCTTTTTTAATACTACCCATTTATATATTTATTGCAATCACGTCAAATGACATACTGATAAAAAAGGCATAGGAATAATCAAAAGGTTGTAAATGCGCACATACCCCCAAAGACCATGGGTTGCCATTGGCGTTGTTGTCCATAAAGGTGACAATATTTTGCTTATCAAACGGGCAAAAGAACCCAACAAAGGACGTTGGAGCCTTCCCGGCGGGGCACAAGACCTTGGTGAAACTGTTTTTGCTGGGGCTGCACGTGAAGTTTTTGAAGAAACCGCAATCCAGACCACAGATCATTGCCTGATTGACGTGGTGGATTCCATTCATCGTGATGATGAGAACCGTGTGCTCTATCACTACACCTTAATAGAAATATCCTGCCTGTACCAAGATGGCACGCTTAAGGCCAGCGACGATGCCTTAGAGGCCATCTGGGCACCCTACCACAAGATCAGCAGCTATGATTTACGCGAAGACACCTTGCGGATCATCACACAGTCTTATCTTTCGCGAAAAGCTTCGTTAACCGAGGTATAAACCGGCTTGAGAAGATATTGCAGCAATGTCTTCTTGCCTGTTGTGACATCGGCCTGCACCGTCATCCCCGGCATAATGCGGTTGTTTTCAGGGTCATATCCCACGTAACTGCGATCCAGCACAATTTGCCCTTTATAATAAGGTTCTTCTTTCTCATTCATAAAGGTCGTGGCCGAAATTGACGAGAGTTCCCCGGTAATCCCGCCATAACGGGCAAAATCAAAACTGGTAATTTTAACCGTTACGGGCTGCCCCACACGCATATGCCCCACATCACGGGTTGTGATCTTTGTTTCCACAACCAGCTCTTTATCCAAGGGGACAATTTCTGTAATGGTTGCCCCTGGTGCAAGAACCCCACCAACTGTGGTTGCTTGCATCCCTTTGACAATTCCCCGCACAGGTGCGCGTGATTCCAAACGTTCCACCCGGTCTTCCAGTTTTGCCAAAGCTTCGCGAACTTGCGCCAGTTCAGAAGTGACAGTCCCCATTTCCTGCAACGCCTGTTCTTTTGACTTGGCAACATCCTGTGCCAACCTGTTTTTAGCCTCTTCATGAGCTTCCAGTGCTTTGAGGCGTTCCTGAACAACCTTGTTCACATCCCCGCGTGATTGGTTGGCTTCCCGTTTTAAGTCCAGATAAACGACCTTTGATGTCAGCCCTTGCTTATAAAGGTTTTCGCGCATCTTCAATTCATCTTCCACAATGGTCAGATGTTGGCGCAACGTTTGTTCCTGTTCATCCAAAACATCCAGTTCCGTACTTGTTTGTTCAATCTGATTGATCAAAACCTGACGGCTACTGGCTTGGGAGCCTGTCTGAACCTGATAAATAGTTTCCTGATCCTTGACCATATCGGCATATTCCTGACTCACAATCGAAAAGTCAGGTTCCCGGTCCAAACCAACAGCGCGCAAACGTTCAGCCTTCAACAACAGGGAAGCACGGCGTGCCTTCATCTGGGCACGTTCTGAATAGGCTGCTGCCGGGTCCAGACGAATCAAGATATCGCCTGCTTCCACAATCTGGCCCTCTTCAGCCAAAATTTCAGAGACGATCCCCCCTTCAAGGTGCTGAACCGTTTGAATTTGGCCTGAGGGGATCACCTCCCCAAACGAAATGGAAACTTCATCCACCTCAGTAAAATAGGACCAGACGACAAAAGCAACAATCACCAGCCCCACCGTTATCATGCCAGCACGGATCAGCGATGATGTCCCGGCTTCTTCCAAAACAACAGACTGGGCAAGATAGCGGGTTTGGCGCGAACCAAGCTTGAACGGGACAGGCTTTGGTTCCTCTTTCCCTTTCTTTTTTGTCTTTACAAGGTCGCGACCAGTACTCATAGGAAGTCTTTCGGCAAGTGGGGTTTTACTTCTTCTGTTGGACCATACATTTTCATATGGCCATTTTCCAGCCAAAGAATTTTATCCGTAATTTTCAAATGGCTGGGACGGTGGGTGACGATAAAGCTGACGACTCCTTCCTGTTTTAAACGGTCCACTGCTTTCATAAAGGCTTGATCATCTTCAAAGTCAAGACCATTGCCCGGTTCATCAAACAACATAATGCGTGGTTGTTTAATAAAACAGCGGGCCAAATTCAAACGTTGCTGGAAACTGGTTGGCAATTGCCCCCCTGTCCCTTCCCCAATGCGTGTCCAAAACCCTTTGGGCAAATCTTCAATATCTTTCAAAACATTTGCCATCTCACACGCCATCGCCAATTCTTCATCGGTTGCTGCCGGATTTGCAAGACGCAGGTTTTGCGAAATCGTACCATAAAAGAATTGTGTCGTTTGCGGTGCATAACCAATCATCTGGCGCAGTTCAACTGGATCAAGCTGTCGAATATCGGTCTGATCCACACGAATACTGCCTGCCTGAGGGACATACATGCCCAACAGAAGCTTCAGGATTGTTGATTTACCACACCCATTCCCCCCAACAAGTGCAAGGACTTCCCCCGGTTTAATATCAAAATTAACCCCAACAAGTGCCGGGTCTGCCTCAGGTGAATAGCGCAGGGAAACACGACCAAAAGAAATATAGCCATCAATCTTGCGATTTGAATTTATGGCCTCGTCCTTATGTTCTGAATTAATATTCATCAGGTTGTTGATCTGCCCAATGGATGAACGGACCTGTTCAACACGGGTCAAGGTCACAAAACCTGACTGTAACGGACCAAGCACCCGCCAGACCAAGATCATAGAAGCCACAAGGCCACCGATGGTCATCAGCCCGTCAAACACACGAAAGACACCAAAAGCAATGGTGATGACCCCGGCTAGAATCATCAAGACATGGGATATGGTCGTCAGATAATTTGTCACTTGTGAAGATTTAAAACTTGCCAGTGATGCCTTGGCGGAAAGTTCACGATAACGTGCAAGCCATGTTTCTTCGGAATTGCTGTATTTAATAGCCCGCATGGATGAAATGGTTTCAATCAGCAATTCCTGTCGCTGGGACCCATAACGCGCTGTTTCACTAATAGCATGGCGAATCATGGGGCCAAATGCCAAGGCAACCAGCCAATAAACCACCAGCATAAAGATGGGAATAAAAGCAACAGGCCCACCAAGGATGGCAATCACAATAATAAAAATAAATGAGAACGGAACTTCAAATAACACCACAGCCATCGGCCCGGTGAAGAAATCCCGGATAGATTCAAAATCCTTAATCCGTGCAACCTGTGCACCGATTGTTGCGCGTTCTGTAAAAGCGGGGGGCAAAAACAAGATGCGCCTGAAAACTTCATTACCAACAATATGGTCAATCCTTGCCCCAACAAAGGCAAAGATGCGCGTTCTGATTTGCCGAAGAACATAATCACAAATCAGGGCAATCGCCACACCAACACCGAAATACCCCAATGTTGTCATGGATCCTGTTGCCACCACCTTGTCATAAACAGCCATGACAAATAACGGGGTAGCAAGAGCCAAGAGATTCAATAACAGCGTCAGTGTCAAAATTTGATAAACCAGCCCCCGGAAACGTTCCATCACCATCCAGAACCAACCAATTTTGGCCTGAACCAGCTTTTCTTCTTCCAGATCAACTGGGGAGAAAAAATAAGCGGTGCCCTTTTGGGTCATATCCTTACCGCTTAGGGTTTCATAATCACCTGTTCCCCCATTAAAAATACGAACACCGAAATCACTACGCGCCATAGGAATGAAGGCCGGCATATCATCAGAAACGAACAGACAAGGCATCAAACGGGGATCAATATCAGACAAGCGCACCCGTTCAGGCCGACTTGAATATTGCAGGTTAGCCATAACATTGCGAAACCCTGTAATATCCAGCTCATCAGCAAAGTGCGGCATGGCTTCTGCAATATTGCGCTGTTGCCCACGCCAACTCAAGGACATCAACAAGACCTCAAGGCATGCCGCAAAATCTGAAATTTCCCGCAAATTGGCTAGCAAGGGCGACTTCTTGATAGACTGCGCCATTGGCGAAAGGTCTTCTGTCGGTGCAGGAACCTGCGTCACTTCTATTTTTCCCAAAGCTTCAGACATTCTTCACATCCGTTTCAGGTTTAGTCCGTTTTTTCAAAACAAACTTTGGCTTGGCGGCCGGATCAAAAGATTGCCCTTCCGGGGGAATAACCGTCACCTTTGAAGGATGGTCTTCTTTCCCCCCCTTATCATCAGAAACTACTTTGGGCTTAAAGATCGCCTGAGGAGTCGTCTGGATTTTTGCCTTGGTATGGATACGTTGGGAAGCAGATTTTTTATCTGTCTCCAGCTCTGTTTTCTCGACCTTTTGTTCCTGAGGTTCAATTGTTGCCATATTTAACTCAGGTGATGGCGGGGCTGGCGGCGGGGCAAATGGTTTGAACCCAAAGCTATCTCCATCACGTTTGGTAAACTTACCGTCATCAAGGTCATATACCTCGTCCGCCATCCGTAAAAGAGAGGGACGGTGTGTCACCAAAATCAAGGTTCGCTGACCATGGGCCTGTTCCAAAAATTCGGTCAAGACCTTATCGCCTGCACTATCCATGGCAGCGTTGGCCTCATCAAACAAAAGAACGACCGGATCAGTCATCAAGGCGCGTGCGATAGCAACACGTTGCTTAATCCCACGAGGCAAGGAATCATAAGCCCCATTACCCACGGCGGTATCGTAGCCCAATGGCATGCGTGAAACCACATCATCCAGTCCCAGCAGGCGTGCAATACGCAACGCTTTATCTTCCAGTTCCGGCTTAAACATGGTGAGATTTTCCAGAATGGTCCCATTAAACAGAACGCCATGCTGGGGGAGATAGGCAATTTTACGCCTGACACTTGAGGGTTCCAGCTCGTTAATATCCTGACCATTAATCAAGATTTGGCCTTCCGTCGCCCGCATGGCCCCCATCATCAAATAAAGCAATGAGCTTTTCCCACTGGCATTGCCACCGGAAATCCCGATGATCTGACCGGGTTCCACTTTCAAATTTACCCCTGAAAACAAGGGAGCTTGCTCTTCCTCAAATGATAATCCGACATTACGCAGTTCAATGTGGCCCCGATAGCTGGCATCAATAACAGGAAGAACACCTTCGGTTTCCGGCTTCATCTCAAAAATTTCTTCCAATTTGCCGCGTGCCAGCTGGATTGACTGAAAACGTGCCCAAATTCCCACAGCCCGTTGCAAGGGCTGCATGGAACGCCCCGACAACATGGTGCAAGCGGCCAGACCACCAACGGTCAATTGTCCATCAATAACAAACGTGCTTCCCGCCCCAACAACAGCAAACATGGTGAGCTGCGAATAAAGGGAGCCCAGGTTCATTGCGGCAGAGCTAAAACGCGTCACATCATAGTCAGAGCGGGCACAAGATTCCTGCAGACGCTCATAACGGCGCAGCATCTGGGTTTCCATCGCCATGGATTTTAAGGTGTGAATGCCGCTTAAGACCTCAATAATAAAATTAAAACGACGTTCATCAGCAACCATGCGCTCAGCCAGTGAACCACGTAATTTCGTCCCCAAGCGCCAGGCATTCAGGGCAAAAACAGCAATCAAGACAATAGGAACAAAAACAAGCCCGCCCGCAAGGTAGCTGATCAACGCAAGGAAAATAAAAGCAAAAGGCAGATCAAACAGGGTCATCAGGGCCTGACCGGCATAAAACTCTTTCAAGGTTCCCAACGAGGACATCCGTTCAAGGTGCACACCGGAACCATCTTTTTCAAATTCATTTACACTGCTTGACAGAACACGTTCAACGGCTGCACATCCAGCCATATGTTCAAAACGCGCCCCGACCCAACCGCTTAAGTAACTGCGCCCAACGCGTAAGATTGCTTCCAGAAACAAAGCGATGGCAATACCGGCAACCAGCATGGCCAGTGTATTCATCGTATTATTGGGTAAAATCCGGTCATAGATTTGCAGCAATGCCAAAGGCATCACCAAGGACAAGACATTGATGAAGAAAGAGGCAAAAAGAATATCAAACATCCCGAAAGATGTTTTAGATTGCTTCCCCAGCCGGGAAACCCAATCCACTTTTTTATTTGCGCGATTCTTAAACATCTCTGCGTTAAAGCTCACTTGTCAAAATACACGGTCGCCAAGTTGAACATGCATATCATTTATATTAACAAATGAAATACATAAGGTTTCATCGAAACAACTTCGATACATTTATGAAATTCATACATATATTCTTGCATTAGACATAAACGTACTCTTTAATCTATATAAGAAACAACGAACAAATTATTAAGATATGGAAGAATCATGACCTCTACTGTCCTCGTTTCCGTTTTTTGCCCTGATCAGACAGGCTTGGTCGCTTCAATTACCGGCAATTTATTCGACCTTGGTGCAAATCTGGCGGCGACCACATTCACCGCCCTTGGAACTGGCGCTGAATTCACCGCTGTTGCCGAACTACCTGAAGACGTCAGCATTGATGATATCCAAAATGATTTAGAAAAAATTGACGTATTGAATGGGGCGCAAATTTCCATCACACCATTTACGCTGGAACCGAATCAAGGCCCACACGGGCGTATTACTCACCGAATCACCGTATCTGGTGGTGATCGCCCCGGCCTGATTGCCCGTCTGTGTGAAGTTTTTGTCCAGTTCAAAGCCAACATCGTTCGCATGAATGCTGAAAGGCTAGTCAGCGGCACTCAGGATCAATATATCATTCGCTTTTCCGTCTGCCTTGATGACGACAAAGCGGATAAATGTTTGGCAACAATTGGCAATACAGCAGGCGAGCTTAAACTCGATTACCATTGGGAAGGTGCATGAAACACCTTTCTTGTTAACGAAAAAGAAACGCCTCCCTTGCCACAATGCTTGAGACTTGCGTGGACTGTACATTTTTTCTACTATCCGCGGCGTTTTATCTATGCTCAAGCAGAAGATCACGGGAATGCTGGACAGACGACTTTTACATAAGAACCGGAAACGGTCTTACAAAACAATTATTGCAGCCTGCACAGCTTTGGCGGCTTTGTCTCCCATTGAAAGTCATGCCAAACTTTCAATTCTTGGTGTTTTGGACACACGTCCCTCTTTTGCCCAAACGCCCGTTGCCCCGATCTCACCAACGACAGCCACAAGCCCCGTTATTCCAACGCAGGCTCTCACACCGACCCAGCATATCCCGCATCAGACACAAACAGTGCCTGAAAATGCCACAGATTTCAATGCGTCAGGCTTTTCCGCAGAAGAAGTTGGCTTTCACAAAGAACTTGGGGTTATTACCGCACGGGGCAATGTCGAGATCATTCATGAGGATCGGGTTCTTATTGCCGATACAGTTTCCTATAATCAAAATAAAAACCTCGTAACAGCCTCAGGTAATGTTCAGCTTATTGAACCAAATGGCGATGTGCTTTTTACCGAATTTCTTGAAATTACCTCAGACCTGAAATCCGGCATTGCCCAACAGCTCCGCATGAGCCTGTCTGATAATTCACATCTGGTTGCCAGCAAAGCCAAACGGACGGAAGGCCGCTTTTTAATTGCAAAAGACGCCGAATACTCCCCTTGTCAAAAATGTCAAGACAACCCTGAGCGCCCACTTGCCTGGAAACTTTCTGCAAAAGAAGTTACCCATGATGCAGAGCAAAAACGCATGGAATATAGCGATGTCTTTTTAGAACTTTACGACATCCCCGTTCTTTACTTCCCCTACTTCACCCACCCAGACCCGACACAACGGCGTGAAACCGGCTTCCTAACACCAAGTTTTGGTTCCCGTGGAACATTGGAAGGCTTTGTAAGCGCACCTTTCTTCTGGAATATTTCACCATCCAAGGACCTGACACTGGAGCCGACCTACTATTACAACCTGGAACAAGGCCACCTCAATGCTGAATACAGGCAACATACCCAGACAGGCCAGTTACGTCTGGGAGGAAGTTTGACCTATGCAGATGGTGGTGCCGGTGCCACAGACAGTAATAAAAGTGAAGTTCGCGGACATATCGACAGCGAGGGGCTTTTCCATATCAACGACACATGGCGTTGGGGATTTGAAGCCAACCATGCCACAGATGAAACCTATGTCAGACGTTACGGAGTAACCAACAGAACGGAAAATGCGCATTTAACCTCCAACCTCTTCACCGAAGGCTTTCGCAAACGCAATTATATGAAAGCCCAGTTGAGCAGCTACCAAGAACAGCGCGACGGCAACGACAACGACCTTCAAGACGGCAAGTTTGAATATCTTTTCAATCATATCAGCCAACCTCAAAAAAGCGGTGCTTACTGGAAAACGAACGCAAGCCTTTACAGCATTAATAGCAGAAATGATTCTTCGGCATCCCGACTTGCTGCAGATACCTCCTGGGTTATTCCTTATACCTCTCCCACAGGGGACCTGATTACGCTGGATACCAACATCATTGCTAGCCTCCATTACGCAAATAACCTGAATAATAGTGGCTTGTCTGAAGAATATTCCGGTGCCCAGGCTCGCTTTACGCCCAGTATGTCACTGGAATGGCGCAAACCGTTAAGCCGCACCCAGATGGGTGGCCGCGTCAATGAAATCTTTGAACCTATTATCAAGTTAAAGGCAGCTCCAAACATTGGAGAAAACCATAAGATTGCCAACGAAGACAGTCAGGACTTTGAATTTGACGATACGAACCTGTTTAAAACAAACCGTTTTGCAGGTCTGGATAAAGTCGATGGTGGTCAACGTCTTGATTTTGGCTTTAACTGGGGACTGTTTGGTGAAGAAGGTGGCTACAGCCAAATGTTTATCGGCCAAAGCTATCGCCTACGTGATGATAGCACCTATGACAGCAACTCAGGCCACCAGGATAACATGTCAGACATTGTTGGCCGTGTGATCGTCGAACCATCAAATTTCTTAAGCGTCCTTTATCGCTATCGTCTGGACAAAGCAAATATGTCCTTAAACCGAAGCGAGACCCAACTCGCCATTGGCCCAGCCTCCAGTCGCTTTAGCATGGGGCACCTCTTTGTCGAAGGAACAGGCCAAAGCTCAGAATATGCAACACGTGAAGAAATTCATGGAACGTTGTCCAACCAGATCAGTAAAAACTGGTATTCTACCATTGATGGACGCTACCGGATGAGTGATCCCGAAGGCAGTGTCTCTTACGGTGGTCGTCTTGGCTATAAAGATGAATGCACGACTATTTATTTCGATTTCCGCAGGAACTTCTCTGATGACCGTGATATTGATCCCACAGATGTCATGACACTGCGCTTTGAACTGAAAAACCTTGGTGGTTTCGGCACCCTTTAAGAAAACAATAAAAAAAGAGGCTGGATTAATTCATAACCCAGCCTCTTTTTACTTATCTTTTAAACACCTTAGTCCATAGAACGAATTTTAACATAAGACCCAGGCGCATCTTCAAACGGCTTATGTGTTTTGCTGCCTGGCTTGCGGGCATTCACTTTGCCACCGCTATGACGTGAAATCCATTTCTTCCAGTCCTGCCACCAAGACCCCTCATGTTGAGTTGCCCCAGCCAACCACTTATCGGCCTCAGCAGGTTTGTTCGTGTTGGTCCAATAGCCATATTTGCCGGATTTTTCCGGATTGATAATCCCTGCAATATGACCAGAGCCGCCCAGAACAAACTTCACGGAACCACCAACATTCTGGGTCAATTTATAAGTGGATTTCCAGGGTGCAATATGATCATCGTGCGTAGAGATCATATAAAGAGGTGTCTCAATTTTGCCTAAATCAATGGGTTCACCATTGAGTTCGATCCCCCCTGGTTCAACCAACCTGTTTTCCAAATACATTTTGCGCAAATAGAATTTATGCATCATCGCAGGCATACGCGTTGAATCTGAATTCCAGTACAACAGATCAAACGGGAATGGCTCTTTCCCCATCAAATAGTTATTCACAAAGAACGACCAAACAAGGTCATTGGCCCGCAGCAAGTTAAACACCTGCGACATTTCAGACCCTTCAAGATAGCCCAAACGCTCCATATGTGCATCAAGCAGGTCCATTTGCTCTTCATCAATGAAGACACTGATTTCACCGGCATCAGTGAAATCTGTCAGGGTTGTAAAGAGGGTCGCAGACTTAACTTTATCTGCCTGCCCCGTTGCTGCCAAATAAGCCAGCGTACAGGTTGTTAACGTACCACCAATACAATATGCCGCAACGTTTACCTGATCTTCGCCCGTGATTTCCTGAATCGTATCAATGGCTGCCAGCGGACCTTCCTGCATGTAGCAAGAGAAATCTTTATGTGCGAGTTTATCATCCGGGTTCACCCAAGAGATGACAAAGACGGTATGGCCCTGATCCACCGCCCATTTGATTAAAGAGTTTTTCGGCTGCAAGTCCAATACATAGAATTTGTTGATCCATGGCGGCACAATCAAAAGTGGATTTTTATTCACTTTTTCTGTTGTTGGCTCATACTGAATCAACTGAATAAGGCTATTTTGATAAACGACCTTACCCGGTGTTGAGGCAACGTTTTTACCAAGTTCAAATGCTTCCAAATTCGTCATGGAAACTTTCAGCTTGCCCTTCCCTTCTTCAAGGTCATCGAGGAAATGCTGAAAACCTTTCAACAAGCTTTTCCCTTGGGTTTCCACCGCTTCTTTCAAAACAGTCGGGTTTGTTGCCACAAAGTTGCTCGGGGCCATAGATTGCACAAAGTTACGGGTATAAAAATCGACCTTGGCTTGCGTGCTTTCATCAATCCCTTTGACATCTGCCATGGTGTTTTTAATCCAGCGGGCTGTCAGCAGGTAATATTGTTTAATCGCATCAAAATAAACCTCTTCCTCCCAGGCTTCGTCCTTAAAGCGACGATCACCGGGAACAGGTTTCGCCACAGGTTCGCTTGCCTGGCCCATCATGCGTTGTGTTACATGCTGCCATAAAGAGGTATATTCCTGCCACAGGTCAGCCTGAGCCTGAGCCAGTTTTTGCGGGTCCTGCATCAATTGGGCAGAAGCACGCATGAACGCCTTGCCAACCACATAGGGGTCTGGAATTTGGAAACCATCATCTTCGGCCTGACGTTCCAAAAATTTTGTCATAATACGTTGTGAACGATCTGCAAAGTCCTGCATGTTTTCCATCAGTTCCTGCTGGTCAACGTTCAGCATTTTCAGTTCTTGATCTTGTGACAAATTATTGTCTCCCCGTTAATGGATTTATCTATGCCGTGTCAGTTCAGTCGAAAAAAGAAGCAATGTCAATTTCGATTATTAAGACTCATACTCAAGTTATACGAGAATAACACGATCAAATTTCTCAATGGAGCTATGATTTAGGCACAACCCTTTGATTTTTCTAATTTCAGCAAGATCGCGCCCTGCTTTATGAGCCTGCTAATTCCTGTAAAGCTTTTTCATGCAATTCAATTGTTGCGGAAGCTAACAATCTCCCATCCCAATCCATTGTGACTTCTTCCCCCTTCCATCCTGTGACGATTCCACCAGCCCCTTTAATCACAGGAACCAGTGCCATAACGTCATAAGGCTTCAATCCAGCCTCAATCACCAGATCAATATGGCCCGATGCCAAAAGCGCATATGCATAACAATCGGCCCCATAGCGCACTGTCTTGACTTTACCTTTAACCCGTTCAAAAGACACCCGTTGCTCAACATCAAATAATTCAGGGTCTGTTGTAAACAGGCTTGCTTCTTCAAAACCAATGCCTGTGCGTACCTGACACGCCTGCCCATTATATGTTGTCCCGGCAGATGTCCCTACCCATTGTTCCCCCATCATCGGGATGTTAAGAACACCGGTTTGCGGTACCCCTTGTTCAAGATAAGCCACCAAAGTTCCAAACCAGGGTGCGCCACAAATGAAAGAACGAGTGCCATCAATCGGGTCTAAAACCCACATGGATGTCCCCTCACCTTCTTTCACCCCATGTTCTTCCCCAAAAATCGCATGGGTTGGGTATTTTTCTTCAATCGCCTTGCGCATGACTTCTTCGGCATTCCGGTCAGCAACGGTTACAGGACTGTCATCAGCCTTATCAATCACCCCGACATTACTACGAAAATAAGGGCGGATCACTTCACATGAAATATCGGCAAGATGTTTGGCGAAATCAGTAATTTCCTGCGTCATGATTATTTATCTACCCCACCCATACAAAGGTATTTCACCTCGACAAAATCTTCGACACCATATTTGGAGCCTTCCCGGCCAATGCCGGACTCTTTCACCCCGCCAAAGGGTGCAGCCTCGCTTGAAATAATCCCCTCATTGATGCCAACGATGCCATATTCCAGCCCTTCTGAGACACGCCAGACACGCCCCATATCCCGTGCATAGAAATAAGCTGCCAGACCAAAAGGCGTATTGTTGGCTTCTGTAATGACCTCTTCCTCACCTTCAAATTTATAAAGCGGGGCAACAGGGCCGAAAATCTCTTCACTGGCCACACGCATATCCGTTGTCACATTTGTCAAAATAGTTGGCTGATAAAACGTCCCGCCAATTTCATGGGGGGCCCCACCACAGACAACAGTTGCCCCTTTTTCTTTGGCATCATCGACCAAAGCCTGCACTTTATCCAATGCCGCCTGATTGATCAGCGGGCCTTGTGTCACGCCCTCTTCTGTCCCCACACCGACTTTAAAGCCAGAAACAGCTGCTGCCAGTTTTTCAGCAAATGCGTCATAGACCCCAGCCTGTACAAAAATCCGATTGGCACAGACACAAGTCTGTCCTGCATTACGGTATTTAGAAGCAATAGCACCGGTCACAGCGGCATCCAGGTCTGCATCATCAAACACAATAAAAGGCGCATTACCACCGAGTTCCAATGAAACTTTCTTGACCTGGTCTGCACATTGCTTCATCAGCAATTTGCCAACAGGGGTCGATCCGGTAAAGCTGATTTTACGTACTGTCGGATTGCCTGTCAGTTCCCCACCAACTGCCGGGGCATTGCCTTTATGGCAAGGCACAATATTAAGCACCCCTTTAGGGATACCGGCACGTTCAGCCAGTTCAGCCAAGGCAAGGGCTGTCAGCGGCGTATCTTCAGCAGGTTTCACAACTGCCGTACAGCCGACTGCCAGTGCGGGTGCAACCTTGCGGGTAATCATTGCAAGCGGGAAGTTCCACGGCGTAATCGCCCCAATCACCCCGATGGGCTGTTTTAACACGACAACCCGCTTATCTGGGCCATGAGCAGGAATAACATCGCCATAGACACGTTTGCCTTCTTCGGCAAACCATTCAACAAATGATGCCCCATACAGCACCTCCCCACGGGCTTCAGCCAATGGTTTACCCTGCTCCAAGGTCATCATCAGGGCTAAGTCTTCCTGATGTTCTAAAATCAGCTTAAACCAATTTTGCAAAATATTTGCCCGTTCCTTGGCTGTCTTTGCCCGCCACGCAGGCATGGCCGCATCCGCAGCCTCAATTGCCCGTCTAGTCTCAGCCGCACCGACATCTGCAACAGACGCAATCAGCTCGTCATTCGCCGGATTCAGCACCTCAAAAGTCGACTGATTATCAGCATCAACCCATGCCCCATCAATATAAGCCTGAGTATGCAATAATTTAGCATCTGAAAGATTCATGTTTCTCTCCATTGAATGTCATTTGTCCTGACCCTACCTGAACAGCGATTATTGGACAAGTTCCGCATCAAGTTCATATTGCATTTTCGGATCTTCAATTTCCAACACCCACATATCATCATCACGTTGGGTTTGACGGGTGATATAGTCATCGCATGCACGTTCATCCACATAACCGTCTTTTAAGCCATGCATCCAGCCGCGTGCGCCCTCAATCGTCGTAATCGGCACAAAGACAGCACACCCGTCTTTAAAACGGTTGATTTTCAACAAGACAGAACCTGAATCCGGATCCCCTTTTCGCACAACCATGGCCGAGATAAAATTGATATCGCAAATACGCAATTGCGCCTGCACCCATATTCCTGCTTTAATCCGCTCCGACACGCCAGATACCTCATGATTAGTAAAGAGAGCCTCATGTTTAAACTAAATGAAAGAATTGACAACGATACGTTTGAAATCTGCGACCTCCCTTTATGTACAGTACGCTTGATGAATGATGAACAGTATCCCTGGCTTATTCTCGTGCCTAAAATTGCCAACGTAAGCGAGCTTCATCAGTTAGAAATGACAGACCAGCAACAACTGCTTCTGGAAATCAATCAGGCTTCACAGGTTATCGAAGACCTATTTACCCCCACAAAAATCAACATTGCCTCCCTTGGCAATATGGTCAGCCAGCTTCATATTCATGTCATTGGGCGCTTTGATTCTGATATTGCCTGGCCCGGCCCCGTCTGGGGGCAACACCCACCATGCCCCTATGCAGATGAAGAAATCATCCATAAATTGAAAGTTGCATTCAAACATTTGCAATCACGGGCCTAAAGTACTACAACAAGACCATGAGTAATATGCCGGAAAAAAGAAAATCACGTATTCGCGAACGCAATGAGGAAGCAATCCTTAAGGCGGCTGAACGTATTTTCGCGCAACAAGGATTTGGCGCTGCCACAACCGCAGAAATCGCCAAGGAAGCAGACATTCCCAAAGCAAACCTGCATTATTATTTCAGCACCAAAGAAGACCTTTACCTGTGTGTGTTGGAAAACATCCTCAAAACATGGTTAACAGCGGCAGAAGATTTTACAGCCGACCACGCCCCCAAAGAGGCTTTGGAAAATTACATTCGAACCAAAGTTGAACTTTCCCGTACCCGCCCGGAATCTTCTAAAATTTTTGCCAAAGAAATCATCAGCGGTGCACCTTTCCTGTCGACCCACCTGAATAATGACATCAATCCATGGATCGAAGAGAAAGTTCGCATTTTTGATCACTGGATTGAACAAGGTAAAATGGCCCCCGTGGATGTGCGCCATCTTTTTTTCCTGATTTGGTCCATGACACAAACCTATGCCGACTTTTCCACACAGATCGGTATTGTTCTGCAAAAAGATGAATTGGAAGAACAAGACTTCCAGACAGCGGCCGATATGATCGTTGCGATGGTCCTTTCTTTGTGCAAGCTGCATTAAAATATCATTTGTGTGATCCGCGTCACATCTGTATGAAAAAGCATCTATTAAAAAGAGAATGTCACCAAAACAGGGGACGACATAAAAAACAAAGCCGCGTATGAACGCGAAAAAGCTTATACAGGGGACTAAAATGTTATCGAAAAAATGGGCGCAAAGCGGAATTGAACCCAGCCTGAAAGAAATGATGAAAGATCCAATTATTGAATTGATCATGGCGCGTGATAATCTGAAAACAGATGATGTCTGGCAAGTCGTCCAGAACGCAAAACAACAAATCGAACAGCGTGCGGCCTAATCTTTCCTTCCCTTTTATCAAAGAGGGTTGTAGATTGCCTGTCAAAAGCGTCCTGACATCAGGGCGCTTCTTATTTATCTAAACTATGGAGATTTACAATGGCTGATCAAGTCGGCGCGGCACACATCCTTCTCATGTACGCAGGTTCTGCACGTTCTACAGCAACACGCAGCAAAGAAGAAGCACTGGACCAAATCAAACAGATGAAAACCGACATTGACGGTGGTGCTGATTTCGGTGAACTGGCGCAGAAAAACTCTGACTGCCCCTCTGGTGCAAATGGTGGCGATTTGGGTATGTTTGGTCGCGGTCAAATGGTGCCGGAATTTGAACAGGCTGCTTTCTCCATGGAAGTGGGTGCAACAAGTGACGTTGTGGAAACTGATTTCGGTTACCACCTCATCCAACGCACATCCTAAAATACATTTTAAAAGAAAACGCCATCGCGCAAAGCTTGCGTGATAATTGATAAAAGCGATAGAGTGTCTTTTGTTGATTAGCCTGTTGTTTCAGGCTGGCGTTTTCTTTTTTTGTGGAGCTGTGAAACATGGCGGGCATTGACCTGGATTTCCCGGAAATCATCTTCATCAAGCGATTAGACGGTACCGGCTATGGTTTTTTCTATTCAACCCCTGCCCAGTTTGACAACGCCGCCCACGGCTTTATCGGCCCAATAAAAGAACGCATCAAAGAAGAATCAAAAGGCAAGGAAGAACTTCCTGTCAAAGCCGAAGAATTCTGTCTGAAGGCATCCTTAACCTCCATTCAAAAAGTATTTGAACCCAACTGGGAAGATAGCGAAGGTATTGACGGTGCCCGTTGCGTTGCCGCCTCCTGCGTTGCTGAATATAAATGGGATGATGTGGTTCCCCAGTGCGTGGTCATCGAACAGGCAGGTGATGATATTACCTTGCGCGAAGGTTTTGAATTCCTTGAACACCCCGGTTATCCCCTCTGCGTCGTCATTGGCTCCAAGGGTGATGGCGGGGGCCTGAGCACCTTTTTTGACAGCGCAGATGAATTTCGCCAGGTTGCCACAAAACCACCAAGTGAGCATACATGGTTGCCACAGCTGATCTATCGCCTCTATGCCAAAACACCTTCAATCATGACAGGGTTCCCCACCCCCAGCAGCGATGGCAATGGCGTCAGCGTTGAATGCCATGCCTACACATTAAACCGGCAGGGACAGCTGATTGAAAGGCACCGTAAAACGTGATTTTCATCGACGAACAATCCAACTTAAGGTATAGTGCCTCATCTTTTGAAAAGGGTTTGTAATATGACTTCCGTGCTTTTTGTCGATGATGAAGAAAACATCCTCAATGGTATTAGAAGAACACTTCACCAAATGGGGGGAACGTGGGAATTCCTCTATGCCACAAATGGTGAAGAAGCACGCGATATCCTTGAAGGCCCGGAACATGTTGATTTTGTCGTCACCGACATCATGATGCCCGGCATGAATGGCTACGAACTCATCGAAACGATTATGGATAAATACCCGGACATCAAACCGATTGTCATTTCCGGCAAGTGCGATGCAACAGACCGCCTTGAATTCGAACGCATGAACATCCCTTTCTTCAAGAAACCCTTTTCTACCATGGAACTGGCGCTCTTCATCAGCAAACAGATGGTGGACCAGATTGACGGGTAAAAACACCCCTGTATCAGCTAGAATCTGAAAGACAGCCCTAACAAAACGCCAGCCCTTTTGGTGTTTTTTTGTAACCTTATCACTAATCTCGCAAAGAAAAAGCGCTACCAAACTGTATGGTAGCGCTTTTCTAATTGGCATCTCCAAGGGGACTCGAACCCCTGTTGCCGCCGTGAAAGGGCGGAGTCCTAGGCCACTAGACGATGGAGACATAGGATATATATTCATAAGGAAAGGTGGCATCTCCAAGGGGACTCGAACCCCTGTTGCCGCCGTGAAAGGGCGGAGTCCTAGGCCACTAGACGATGGAGACCTAAACCTTATGTACCGAAAGCTTCACTTGAGTGCTGTGCACCGCGTTTCCGCCGTTGGTGAGCGGGTTTATAGAGGAAGCTTTCAAAGGCTGCAAGACTAAAATTGCACTTTTTTTATTTTTTTTCGAAAAAATCAAAAAAATCAGTGAAATCAGCCTATTGCAGCATCATCAATGAGCAACTGAACAGAGGTTCCGCCTCCCCATGTGTCCAGTTTAAGTCGTCCAGCAATATGCATTTTACGACCATTGTGCTGTAACAGGGCCTGACCCAATTCAGAATCTAATGCCCGAAAGGCAATCGCTTTAAGGCGCACACCAAATTGATCCCCTAAGAAACAACGCACATGGTCTTTACCAACCACATCAGCGCGCTGTACGAAGACATCATTCAACACAAAACGCGGCTGTGCGTTACCTGAGCCGAATGGACCGACCTGTTCCAGCTCTTCCACCAAGGCAGGTGTCACAGCACTGGGTGAAATTGCCCCATCATATTTATAGGTCGGTTGGATATTTTGCTCTTTAATCTGCGTGCCAATGCGCTCACTTAAAAAGGCTTTAAATTCATCCAGCTTGCTTTCTTCAACCGTAAAGCCTGCTGCCATGGCATGACCGCCGCCTTTTTGCAGTAAACCAGACTGTCGCGCGGCAATAATCGTTGTACCCAGGTCCACCCCACTAACAGAACGGCCAGAACCATGCCCCACCCCATCAGACAGGGCAATAACACAAGCTGGCAGACTGTAGCGTTCTTTTAAGCGCGAGGCCACGATCCCAATCACACCGGGATGCCAATCTTGCCCGACAGCGACCACAACACTGCTGTGTTCCTCTCCATCGACTTGGGCAATGGCTTCATCCAAAACCGTCTGCTCCAGCTCTTTGCGGTCTTTGTTATAGCCATCAAGCTGGGCTGCAATTTCTGCGGCCAAAGACGGGTTATCAGAAGAGAGTAAATTTGCGCCTAAATAGGATTCCCCAACACGCCCACCAGCATTCACACGGGGACCTAACACAAAACCTGCATGATAGGCTTCCGGTGTTTCATTAACGCCTGCCACATCGGCCAAAGCTGCCAGCCCTGCATTGCCACGACGCGCCATAACCTTAAGCCCCTGAATAACGAAAGCCCGGTTTAACCCTGTTAGCGGCACCACATCGCACACGGTTCCCAAGGCAACCAGATCAAGGAGCTGGCGCAGGTCCGGTTCTTTTCTTTCCTCTCCAAACCAATCCGCCTCACGCAACGCCCGGTTCACCCCAACAGCAAAGATGAAAGTCATTCCCACCGCTGCTAAATGAGCGTAACGGCCATCTTCATCAAGACGTTTGGGGTTAATCACAGACACACTGTCAGGCAGCTTCACTTCGGCTTCGTGGTGATCCACGACAACCACATCTAAGCCGATGGACTGGGCATGGGCCAAAGGTTCAAAGGATGTCGTACCGCAATCCACGGTAATGACGACCTCAACTCCTTGCTTCTTCAACAGGTCCATGGCATCCACATTAGGGCCATAGCCTTCTTCAAGGCGGTCCGGAATATAGATGGTTGATTGTGCCCCTACCCCATTTAGGAAACGACGCAACAAGGCAGATGACGTCGCCCCATCCACATCGTAATCCCCAAAGATTGCAATCAGCTTACCTTCTTGAATAGCCTTTGCAACGCAGCCTACCCCTTCGGCCATACCTTTAAAATGATTGGGATCAGGCAACAGGTCGCGCAACGTCGGACTTAAGAAAGTCGGGGCTTCATCCAGTGTCACCCCACGCGCTGCCATGACACGGGCTGTGAGTTCACTGACGTTTAAACGTTGAGATAAAGCCATGGCTGTACGTTCATCGAACTCGCGTACAAGCCATTGTTTAGCGGAAACTGATTTTTCAATGTGAAATGACAAGGGAAACCATCCTCTTTATAGAAAAAAGTAACCCCGCAACAAGTGCGGGGTGACGGTTAATCATATGACGTTCTATTCTTCCAAAAGACCAGCACGTTCCAGGTCGTGATGGGCTTCCACAAAACGGATTGTTCCGCTGCGTGAATTCATAACGAGTGAATGGGTCTTGGCATTTGCCCCGACACGTTTAACACCTTCCAACAAGGCACCATCCGTGACCCCTGTAGCTGCAAACATCACTTGCCCCTTCACCAGATCATCAAGGGAATATTTTTTGTCCAAGTCTTCAACCCCCATAGAGGCTGCAAGCCTACGCTCTTCCGGTTTTCTGAAGACCAGACGGCCCTGGAATTGCCCACCAATGCAACGAAGGGCAACGGCACCCAGCACCCCCTCAAGAGCACCCCCGATCCCAATGTAAACATCAATACCGCTAGAAGGCTGACTGGTTGCGATCACCGCAGAAACATCCCCATCCGGGATCAGCTTAATGCGTGCGCCAGTTTCGCGAATGGCTGCAATAATACCGTCATGACGTGGGCGTTCCAACACACAGACAACCAGGTCCTGAACCTCACACCCCTTGGCGTCGGCAATAGCACGCAGATTTTCTTCCGGTGTGGCATCCAGATCAATAATATCAGCAGGCAAGCCACCACCAACAGCGATTTTATTCATATAAACAGGTGGAGCCTGAAACAGGTTACCCCGTTCTGCCATGGCCACGATGGACAAGGCATTCGGCCCCCCCTTAGCCGCAGAGGTGATACATTCCAGCGGCTCAAGTGCAAAATCAATCTGCGGGCCTTCACCCAGACCGACTTTCTCACCCGTAAACAAAATTGGGTTATGCTCTTCATCACCTTCACCAATGACCACACGACCATCCAGTGACATAGCATTCAAGGCATCGCGCAAGGCAATCGCTGCTGTACGATCAGCTTCTTCCTCATCACCACGCCCCATATAAGAAGAGGCAGCAATAGCTGCGGCTTCGGTCGCACGAACAGCTTCAAGGGCAAGATTACGGTTAATTCCGGCTAATTGAGACATGGCTCAATGCCTCCATTAAAAGTCTTCGATACGGATCATACGCGGTGTTTCAACAACACTGTCAAGCGCACCAATCCCGTCCAATGCCTTCAACATAGCGTCTTCGCTTGTCTCATGCAGGGTCAAAACCAATGGTACAGCTTCACCCGGTGCGCGGTTGCGTTGAACGATTGTTTCCATGGAAACATTATGTTCTTTTAACACACCTGCGATATCGGCAAAGACGCCCGGCTTATCCACCACCATCAGGCGGACATAATAAGAGCCCTTGTGCCCTGCCAAGGAGGCAGAAGACAGTTTTTCAAGCTTATCTGCGGGAACGGAGAATGTCGGCACAGACAGGCCACGGGCCACATCAACCAGATCACCCACAACAGCAGAGGCTGTCGGGCCTTCACCAGCACCACGGCCTTGCAAGACAACCTTATCAACAAAGTTACCTTCCACCACAACGGCGTTAAAAACATCTTCCACCTGAGAAATCGGTGTGGATTTTGACACCATGCAGGGGTGAACGCGCTGTTCAACAGTCCCGTTTTGACGAGACGTAATACCCAGAAGCTTGATGCGATAGCCCAGTTCTTCAGCAAATTCGATATCGATTGGCGAGACATGGCGGATGCCTTCTGTCTGCACACCGTCGAAATCAACTTCACAGCCAAAGGCCACGCTGGTCAGGATTGCAAGCTTATGGGCAGCATCAATGCCATCCACATCAAAGGTCGGGTCGGCTTCGGCATAACCGAGGTCTTGAGCTTCTGACAGGATCACATCAAAATCACGGCCTGTTTCACGCATATTGGTCAGCATATAGTTACAAGTACCGTTCAAGATACCGTAAACACGGCTGAAACCGTTGCCTGCCAAACCTTCGCGCAGGGTCTTGATGATCGGAATACCGCCAGCAACGGCGGCTTCATATAAAACAGAAACGCCTTTTTCTTCGGCTGCTTTCGCCAAGGCAGTGCCATGATGGGCGATCAAGGCTTTGTTCGCTGTAATCACATGCTTGCCATTTTCAATGGCTTTTTCACACAGTGCTTTGGCAATGCCGTCAGACCCGCCGATGAGTTCGACAACCGCATCGACATTATCATCGGTTGCCATATCAACCGGGTTATCATACCAGGTCATCGCGTCAAGGGAGACACCACGATCGCGGTTACGATCACGGGCACTGACGGCCACAACTTCGATCATACGGCCACTGCGTGCAGCAATCGCCCCTTTATTATCATTGAGAACTTTAATTACACCGGCACCAACAGTGCCAAGGCCAGCAATGGCAATTTTTAATGGCTTGTCCATGGTTCACTTAACCTGAAAAACAAGAGAAAAGAAAAAGGTTCAAATAACTTACAGTGCTTCGCCTGCATTATGCGTTCGCATGAACTGCTTGATGTTACGCACGGCTTGGCGAATACGGTGAACGTTTTCCACCAGACCGATCCGCACGTAACCTTCGCCATGTTCACCAAAGCCAACACCTGGGGCAACAGCAACTTGGGCTTCTTTCAACAACAGCTTGGAAAATTCAAGCGAGCCGAGATGTGCAAATTTTTCCGGAATTGGTGCCCAAGCAAACATGGTTGCTGGTGGGCTTGGAATATCCCAACCTGCCGCAGCCAACCCTTCAATCAACACATCACGGCGTTGTTTATAAAGGGCACGAATTTCATCCACACAATCTTGCGGACCGTTCAATGCAGCCGCAGCCGCCACCTGTACAGGTGTGAATGCACCATAATCCAGATAGGATTTAATACGCGTCAGTGCCCCAATCAGCTGTTTATTACCTGTGGCATAACCAATACGCCAACCTGCCATGGAATATGTTTTCGACATGGAGGTAAATTCAACAGCGATATCCCAAGCGCCTTTCACCTGCAGAATGCTCGGCGGTGGGTTATCATCAAAATAGATTTCTGCATAAGCCAGATCAGACAGGATCCAGATGTTATTTGCCTTACAAAAATCAACAATTTCCTGATAGAACGCCAGATCACAAACACAAGCCGTCGGGTTGCTCGGATAGTTAATCACAACAGCAGACGGTTTTGGCAAGCTGTGTTGAACGGCACGTTTCAACGCTTCCAACATATCTTCGCCCGGATAGGCCGGGATGTTGCGCACAGACGCACCTGCGATCATAAAACCGAAATGGTGGATCGGATAAGACGGGTTTGGCACCAAAATCACATCACCGGGCGTGGTGATGGCGGATGCCAGATTTGCCAAGCCTTCTTTAGAGCCCAGCGTCACAACAGTTTCGCTTTCCGGATCAACCTTCACCCCAAAACGACGTTCGTAATATTCAGCATTGGCTCTGCGCAAGCCCTTGATACCACGCGAAACAGAATAGCCATGTGTTTTCGGGTTTTGGACCGTTTCCACCAGCTTATCAACGATATGTTTGGGCGTTGCGGAATCTGGATTACCCATCCCGAAGTCAATGATGTCTTCCCCCGCCGCTCGCGCCGCTGCCTTCATTGCATTTACTTCAGCAAAGACATACGGGGGCAAACGTTTAATGCGGTGAAAATCTTGTTCCATGACCTCAAAAGACCTTCCAGATTTAGGGATTAAAATAAAAGAGGCTTTCCGAATAGAAAGCGCATAGTGCTTTAGACCACAGGTGCGCCCAAACGGAAAGCCTAAAATTAGGTTTCAGCGTGTTTTTTTTCGTGGAAATTAATAATCCACAAAAATTTCCGTACGGCGATTTCCTGCTTCACCAGAAGGCATAACTTCTTGATACAACGGCTGCGTATCAGAAACCCCACCAACGAAGAGGCGATTACCCGGCACACCAAGATTCAGCAATTCGCGTGCGACCATATCGGCACGACCAACGGAAAGCTTCAAATTCACCGCCTGATGGCGTTCTGGTGCCATATTACGTGTACGCGAACTTGCATGCCCAACCACACGGATCACCCCGCCCTGCTGGCGATGAATGCTTGTCACTTCACGCAAAATACGCAAATCTTCGGCCGTCAAATGTGCAGAACCATTGCCAAACTGAATGGTCGCCACCTGAAACGAGCCTGTAAACATAGACGGATTAAACCGCGTCATGGACAAAGCTTGCCCCTGTTGCACCACATTGGGCTCTGTCATCATTGCAGAAGACACCGGGCGACGAACATCTGTCTGTACGGTTTGAGACAAAGATGCATATTGCGGCTGATACTGCTGCTGACCATAATTCACAGCTTGACGCGCCACACCACCACTGGAAACCACAACGGTTTCAAATGGATGCCCACCAATGGACAGGGTATCGCGCATTTGCACCGCCATCATGTCACCGCTTGGACGGGTTTGCGCAATATTTGCCGCATAAATTTCGCTCACACTGCGATTATCAGCTGGCTGCTCTGCCATTTGCGGCGCGGCCACAGGCTGTTGCTGTGGTTGCGGCGGCGTTAAGGTCAACTGTTGCTGCGACTTTTGAACAGGTTTAGCAACGACCATAGGCTTAGGCGGAATTGCCGGGGCTGCAGCCATTTCGATTTCAGATTTGCGCACCGGGGCAACAGGTGCCGCCTTCGGAGCTGGTGCTTTTTCGACCACAACTTTTTTGGCATCACCCAACGGGTTAACCACGTCACCTTGACGCATCACTTGCTGCGCATACTGACGAGAGGGCTTTTTCGCAGCCACAAAACCGGAGGCAATCTCTTGTTTTTCAGGTTGCACAGCAGGAGCCGCAGCAGCCGCGTCTTGTGTTTGCGGTTGAGGGGTATTGGCAGCTTGTGCTTCACCATCATTGAAATATTCAACAGAAGAACGGTACCATTCCACCGGGTTAACGGCATCTGGCACAGATGAACACCCGACCAACAGCAACGGTGCAGCCATAACGGTTGCCTGCAAAACCAGCTTTTTCTTCAGCGCTTTGGTGAACATCATTTACCCCTCGTATATTAGCCCCGAAACGACGCGTAGTATCTTTATTTCGTTATTGCTTGTGCATAACGGTTAATCGCAATCTAAACCATTAGCAGCATAAGGTTAATATAAAATTGAATTTTTTTATGATTTTTCTTCACTCATATACTGGGCCGCGACATCAACGTAATGATCTGTGCCATGCTTTAAGCCGATAATTTGCTCGTCTGTCAGGTCGCGCATCTTCTTGGCCGGGTTTCCGCCCCACAACTCTCCTGACTTCACAATTTTCCCTGGTGTCACCAAGGCACCGGCGGCCACCATAGCCCCGCTTTCAACAACAGCCCCGTCCAAAACAATTGCGCCCATACCCACAAAAGCACCATCTTCCAGGGTGCAACCGTGGATTACAGCATTATGACCGACCAGCACATCATCACCGATATAAGTGCCAAATTTATCCGCCGTCACATGGACAATCGTCCCATCTTGGATATTGGAACGTTCGCCAATGCGAATTTTTTCAACATCACCGCGCAAAACACAGCCATACCAGATACTGGACTGCGCCCCGATTTCAACATCCCCAATGATCACGGCATTTTCTGCCACAAACACATCATCGGCAATTTTGGGTTCAGTCCCCTTATAGGTACGAATAAGCGGTTTCATATTTTCTTCCTAGTTCTGTAGCCAATAACGCAAAAGGGCGGTGACGGCTTCGGGTTGTTCCATGGTGGATAGATGCCCACAATTTTCAATTTCCACAAGAGAAGAGTTCAAAATTTCTTCTGCCATTTGTCGGGCAACCTTAACAGGCGTCATTCCGTCTTGTCGCCCCACAACGATTAACACGGGGCAATCAATCCCCTTTAAATCAGCAAAACTATCCGGCCTGTTTAACAGGGCTGTTTGCTGGCATAAAAAACCGTCTATCCCAACCCTATGCGCCATCGCATCAATGGCTTTAACCAGCTCTTCATCTTCATAACGCTGGGGGTGGATCAAACGGCCAAGCAAAAGATTCATCACCTCTTCCAGCCCATGATCCTTTGCCATCTCCATCGTTGAAAGACGAAACTCACGATGTTCTGGCGCATCTGCAAAAGGCGATGTATCGAGCAAAGCCACCCGATTAATCCGATCAGGGGCCCTGCGCAGCAATTCAAAAGCGACATAACCGCCCATTGACAGTCCGGCGACTGAAAAACGCGGCGGTGCAGCCTCTAAAATATGGTCCGCGAAAGCAGAAATACTGTCTCCATGTGAAAAGTCTGCGACCCGGATGTCATAATCTTGGGACAAGGTTTCAATTTGGTGACGCCACAGACCGCGATCACATAATAAACCGGGCAAAAGGAAAAGAGTTTCTTTCATGGGGCTACTTAATCAACGGCAAAATAGATTTAAAATCGTCTGTCCCGGCTTGTTGCAGCCATTCAAACATCACCATTTCAGAACTCACAATCTGCGCACCGGCATGGCGCATCCGATCCAGCCCGAGCATTTTATTCTCGACCGTGCGAGACGCCACCGCATCTTCCACCACATAGACCTGATAACCTTCATCCAACATATCCAACACAGTTTGGCAGACGCACACGTGGGTTTCCATGCCACTCACCACAATCTGATTGCGCCCTTTTTCCTTAAGCTCCGCTGCAATCACATCATCGCCCAAACAAGAGAATGTCATTTTTTCAAACAGGTAAGCCGAATTAATCAAAGGGGCCAGCACATCAACGGTTTGACCAATCCCGGCGGGGTATTGCTCACTCACCATATGGGGAACACCAAGATGCTGAGCAGCCTGTAAAAGTTTGTAGTTCACCTCAATGGCGGCTTCCCCGTTCCACATGGCGGGGGCCAGTTTTTGCTGGATATCAACAACAAGAAAGAGGCTTTCCTGCGGATCAATTTTTAAGGCCATATGCATTTCCCCATCGTTTCACACCATCTTTTTTCATGACCCTACCCTATATTGGCGTGATACGAAAGCGCCATGATCATTGACTTTGGTGCCCAAATGCATAATATCGCGCGAATTATCTATGATGAAAGACCAGTCAATGAAATTTGCGGACCTCGGGCTTAGTGAAGAGCTTTTAAATGCGGTGTCAGATACAGGGTATGAAACACCTACCCCCATTCAGGCACAAGCCATTCCACAAGTCCTGATGGGACGCGACATTCTGGGTGTTGCCCAAACAGGTACAGGGAAAACAGCCTCCTTTACCCTGCCAATGATTGATATTCTGGCCGAAGGTCGGGCACGGGCACGGATGCCGCGCTCCCTCATTTTAGCCCCCACCCGCGAACTGGCCGCACAGGTTGCTGAAAATTTTGAAACCTATGGCAAAAACCACAAGCTCACCATGGCGCTGTTGATTGGCGGAACTTCCATGGGAGATCAAATGAAAATCATTGATCGCGGCGTGGATGTGTTGATTGCCACACCGGGGCGTCTGCTGGACCTGTTTGAACGTGGTAGCCTGATTTTGCGGGATGTGAAAATTCTGGTGATTGACGAAGCTGACCGCATGATGGACATGGGATTCATCCCGGACGTAGAAAAAATCGTCACCTTGCTCCCACAAATCCGCCAGACTTTATTCTTTTCCGCCACCATGGCCCCGGAAATTAAAAAGCTGGCTGACAAGTTCCTGATGAACCCCAAGGAAATCAAGGTCGCCAAGCCGGCAACAACGGCAGATACTGTACGCCAAGGCTTGTTAATGGTGAATTGCAAGCCAGCCGATAGCAAAAGCAAACGCAATGCCCTTCGCGCCCTGATTGACAGCGAAGAGGTGAAAAACGCCATCGTCTTTTGTAACCGTAAAAGAGACGTCAATATCGTTTGCAAATCCCTGAACAAACATGGCTATAACGCAGGCCAGATGCATGGGGATATGGTGCAATCTGCGCGTATGGAAACGCTGGATAGATTTAAGAACGATGAAATCACCTTCCTCGTTTGTAGTGATGTGGCTGCACGCGGGCTGGATATCCCAGCACTGAGCCATGTGTTTAACTACGATTTGCCGCCCAATGCCGATGATTATGTCCACCGGATTGGCCGCACAGGCCGTGCTGGTAAGGAAGGCACAGCCTTAAGCCTGTCCATCCCGGCAGATAAAAAACAGCTATCAGCCATTGTAAAGTTAATCGGCAAGAAAATCCCGCCTGTGGAATTGAAAATTTCCCCACCAAAGGAAGAGAAAAAAGAACCGCGCCATAAACGCGGGCGCGGCAGATATCAGGACCGCGATGTATCTGATACGGTTCAAGTGCAGGAAGAACCAGAAAACGGGGTTGTCATCGGTTTTGGTGCATTTATGCCTGCCTTTATGGAAGAACCTGTACAGCTGGAAGAAAAAGAAGTCAAAACAACGAAAAAAGCTGTAACCAAGAAGAAAACGACAACAGCGAAAAAGTCGACTTCAACAGCAAAGAAAAAAACAACCACACGCAAGCCACGCACAACCAAGAAAAAGGAAGAAAAGCCTGAAGAGGTTGTCGAAGCGACTGAAGTTGTTGAGCCTGTTGAGGCTGCGGTTGAAGTTGTTGAAATCGTTGATGGGGACCAAGCGGAAGCCTAGAGCGTGTCGTCTATAGGGTCAGGTTATACAAAAAATTCTTTTGGCGGGGCAAAGCCATTAAAGCCTTGGGAGGCATACATCGTTGTATAGGCCCCGGCAGAGAGAATATGTACCGTATCACCTGTTTTTAAATCCAACGGCAATTGGTAATAGGTCTTTTCATAAAGCGTATCACAGCTATCGCACGTTGGTCCGGCGATAATAACAGGCCCCATTTCCCTATCATCATATTCGGTTGCGATTCTGTAAATGATGGATTCATCAATCGTTTCAGCCAAGCCGCCAAACTTGCCAACATCCAAATAGACCCAGCGGACTTCCTCTGCAAAGTCCTTGATGGACACGCAAACGATTTCACTTTGCAACACACCCGCTTCGGCCACAATAAAGCGACCTGGCTCCAAAATAATTTCCGGCCACTTATCACCAAATGATGTCTTCATATGCTCTTTGATAAAGCTGACAAACTCTTCCAGTTTGGGAATCTCATCTTGATAATGTGCAGGAAAGCCACCCCCCATATTGATCATTTCAAGCTGAATGCCACATTCACGTAACGCATCAAACAAGACCGCCACATCTGCAATGGCCTTGCCCCAATGGGCCGGGTCCAACTGCTGTGAGCCCACGTGGAAAGAAATCCCATAAGGGATCAGCCCCAAGGATTTCGCCTGCACCATCAGCTCATGCGCCATGGACGAGGAACAACCAAATTTTCGCGACAACGGCCAGCTGGCCCCTGCCCCATGACGGTTGACCAAAATACGGCAATACACGCGGGCTCCCGGTGCAACTTCCGCAATCTTATGTAACTCGTCAATACAATCAAAGACAAACAAGTCCACACCCAAATCATAAGCTGCCTTAATGTCTTTTTTCTTTTTTAACGTATTGCCAAAAGAAATACGTTCCACATCCACCCCAGCATCCAGACATTGCTGAATTTCAGCAAGACTTGCTGCATCAAAGGAAGAACCGAGTTTATTCAGGCGCTCAAGGATCGGCTGTGCCGGATTTGCCTTCATCGCATAATAAATATTGGCCTGTGGAAACTGGGTATGAAGCTGGGTATAGCGATTCTCTACGACATCAAGATCGACGACCAAAAATGGACTATCGTTTTGAGCTTCTTTCAAGAAGGCGTCTATTTTAGGTGTCATCACCCCAATCCTTAACCTAGACAAAAAGTGAGCGCTATATAAGACTATTTTCAGAAAATGGAAGCAGTTTTTATACTTCGATCAGCATTTTGCATAAATATCGAAATGATATATTTTCAAGTCACATATAAACAAGTCATTAACAGGGCGCAAAAAAATATACTTTCAAAAAGAGAGTTATTTCCTTTCTGCCAACTTTTATGCTACGCAATTCAAACTATCTGAATAATCAAGGTATCCAACAATGTTTTTACGCCAATGGTTGTACAGTAACCTATTTTTTCTCACACTCATTAGTTTGAGTAGCACAGCGTTTGCAGCAACCGAAATTGGTAGTACCGGCATTTTCTTTAACAACGCCAGTGACGGTACCGTTTATTTTTATTCAGATTCTGGAGAAACAAACTCTCTGGGAAATGCGGATCCCGATGACATCACTGGTAGTGTCCGCCCTTGTGATGGTGATAATGGCGCTGATGGGCTTTCAACAGCAAACACCCTTCCTGTCACCCTTGGTTCAGCAATTTATAATGGACTCGGGTCTAGTACATTTGCACCTAGCAATAGCTCAGGACATTGTTTTTATAAACTATCCAATGGTTCCTATGTAGGCATTGAAAACATGTCAGACTCTGGCGAGACCTCAACAATTGCCGCATCCCGTATTTATGCATGTCCGAGTAGTGCGACGGTAACAGCATCCGGCTTTAACATGGCCAGCCAGTGTATCTCTTCCTCCTCATCCTCACTGTCAAATTTGACAAGAACACTGGCACAGGGCCGGGCACAGGCACAAGCACGCAGCACACGTAAGTCGGCTTCTGATGCCCGAGGTCGCTTTATCAATAACACGCAAGTTCAAAAAACTGCAAAACTGTCTGTAAACGGTTCTAGCGATCAGGGGTCATTGTTGTCAAAAGGTCAACTTGACCGTATCGTTGGTGAACTCAATGGCTGGGTCGGCTACTGGCAAGCGAACTTCGACTACAACTACCGTGAAGAACAAGGCAGCAGTGGAACTCTTACCGGTAAACTAGGTGTGGAAAAAAAGTATGATGACTATGTCACAGGCTTTTATATCGGAACATCATTGGGACGTGCTGAGGTTACAGGCTTTTTTGAAGGTAACGAAGACACAGCAGGCATATCACTGGGAGGATATGTGGTCAAACAGCTAACGCCCGACCTTTATTTTGATGGCTATGGGTCACTTGGTTTTTCCAATAGTACTCTTGCGATAAACAGTGGTTCCATTGATTATGATGGCAGCTATGGCAGTCGCACAATTGTTTTTGGCTCCAGCTTGACTGGCCTGAGTAACTTTTATGGTTACGACCTTCGCCATGTCGGAAATGCTGAATATATCAACATGTATACGGGCAAATACTTTCTCGTCAGTGAAGGCATACGTCAGAAAAATGAAGATGCAACAACACGACAGACAAACCTACGCTACACTCCTGAAGTACGGGTAGAATTGGGAGAAGGAAAGATGCTCTACAGCCCGAGTATTACCTGCGAACACCATAAAGCAGACACCACAACAACCAACTGTGGTGGTGGTATCGGTGCTCATTACATTCACGAAGATGAACTCGGTTCCTACGTAAAATTTGGCGGAAATGTCGCAAGTATTAGCGGACAACGCCGTATGGGAATTTCTCTACTATTGGAACAGAAATTCTAATTCAATAGCCTAATAAAAAAGACCTTACTGCACAGGCCCATCTCATCACTTTGGCGAGGTGGGCCTGTCGTTTATTTATACCAATATTTTTGCATAATTGAGAAAGCTACATCCATTTTTTGCTGGTTATACCCCGCAAAGCCCATAATCATCCCTTGCTGTGGTTTGCCTCGGCGGTAAAAAGGGCTTAGAGGTACAACACTTACCCCAGATTCTGACAATTTCTGACACAGCTGGACATCACACACAGATTGTTTAAACACCGTACACACATGCAATCCCCCATCTGCAGGCAATACGTTTAAAACAGAAGAAAAATCTTGTTCCAGCCTCTCAATCAAATAGCGGCGACGTTCCTGATACAATTTCTTCATACGCCGAAGGTGGCTGGAAAAATAACCTTCCTGAAAAAAGTCCGCCAATGCAGCCTGATGCAGAATAGACGTATGCCCGTCACTATATGATTTAGCCGCTAAAAAGGGCTCAAGCAAGTTTGGCGGAACAACAAGATAGCCCAGCCTGAGGGCTGGAAAAATAATGCGGCTAAATGTGCCCACATACAGCACCCGCCCCTCCCGGTCCAAGCCTTGAAGGGATGATAAAGGTGGGCCATCAAAACGAAACTCACCATCAAAATCATCTTCAATAACCCAGGCGTTACAGCGACGTGCTTCTTCCAATAACCCCAAACGCCGTGCCAAAGACATGGTTGTCCCCAAAGGGTAATTCCGCGATGGTGTCACCATAAAGCTTTTCACATCTGCACAGCGCACCTTATCTAAACACAGCCCCTCATCATCAACTTCTGTGGGCACTGCTATGGCACCAATGCCACGGATCACCCCGTCCATACCGGGATAAGCCGGGTCCTCCACAACAATCCGATCGCCTTTCTCCCACAAAACACGTGCAATTAAGTCAAGCCCCTGCTGTGCACCAGACAAGATGATAACCTGATCAGGGGTACAGTTCAGCCCCCGTGTCGTCTGCAAATACTCACAAACATGTTCACGCAAGGGCTGATAACCCGCAACGGTTTCTGATATGGCAAGCGTTTCCCCGCAAAGCCGCCAACGACGTGACAATAGACGCGCCCATTGATCAAAGGGAAAGTCATCCAAAGCAGGTCGGCCAGACGAAAACGCCCTGTCCTTATCACCTTGTTGATGTCGCTTATGGACATGCAACCATTCTTCTGCCCGCCTCGCAAGTGCGGGTAAATCCTCCCCATAATTTTGTGATACAGCCTTATTGCTCCAGCCCTTTTGCGGCAGATCATGAGTAACATAAACACCTGCCCCCGCTCGGGTTTCAACAAACCCTTCACTATGTAGCAGCTCATAAGCCTGATTGACCGTATTGCGCGATAGGGCCAATACAGCAGCCAATCGACGTGAAGGCAACAAAACGGTTCCCGGCGCTAACCCTCCCGATAAAATATAATCACGCAAGATCATATAAAGACGGCGAAACTTTGGACCATGAAAGCCTTCTTTCCAGCGGGTTTGCACCGTCGCAAGCTGTAAATCATTCAAATTGGCACCATAAAATTAAATAAATTGGAACTTATAATAAGACCAATATTAAGCCACATTCCTTTTCAACAAAAGGAGACAATTATGACCAGCTATCCCATTACAGAACGCACACGGGTTAAAAGAGGCCATGAACGGGCAAATTACGACCAAGAAATTGTTCATGCTATCATTGACGAAGCCTACCTTTGTCACGTTGGTGCCCAAATGAAAGACCGCCCAATGGTTCAACCCACCTTTCATTGGCGGGAAGGCAACAAACTCTATATTCATGGATCAAGTAAAAACGCCCTGTTCAAAAGCTTGCTAGACGGTGTGGAAGCCTGCATTACCATTACACACCTTGATGGTTTGGTTATGGCACGGTCCAGTTTTCACCACAGTGCCAATTACAGGTCTGTCATGATCTTTTCCAAGGCCAAACAGATTGCCCCCCCGGAAGAAAAAAGCCGCCTGCTGGATTTAATGATGAAAAAAATCACGCCAGACCGTTTTGACGACATCAGAAGCGCAAACGAACAAGAACTCAAGGCAACAACTGTTCTTGAATTTAGCCTTCAAGACGTTTCCGCCAAAATTCGCACAGGCCCGCCGGTGGATGACGAAGAAGATTATAGCCTGCCCGTTTGGGCCGGTGTCATCCCGACCACATTAGAAAAAGGTAAACCACTTGACGATCCCCGCTGGTTAGACGATCATGGGGACAAATCACAGGAGATAAAATAATGAGCGGCTGGAGCTGTCCAAACGAAGTTAAGGGCCAATGCGAACATGTAGCGGGGCAAAAATGCGACCCCGGTATGAAAGGCTGTGTCCTGTTTGGAAAGTTCCGCTTTGCCAATACCGAAAAAAACAGCCCCCGACGGGAGCGAGAACGCCAAGAAGCAATGGCCAGTGACAGCGAACAATTAATGAAAACGCGCTCTACTCAGAAATGATCTGATTACGACCATTTCTTTTTGCTCGATAAAGGCGCTCATCAACGATTTTTAAGGCTTCCTCATAACTGGTGTCTTGATCCCATTCCAGCAAGCCGCCACTAATCGTCATTTTCATCGCACCACCACAAGGCAAATCCATCACATTGTTTTCAATGCGCTCACGGATACGCTCCGCCAAAATTTGCGCGCCTTCAAAATGGGTTTCGGGTAAAAGAAGGACGAACTCTTCCCCACCAATTCGCCCCAGGGCATCACTGGTGCGCAAATCATGACCAATCAACTCAACAAGAAGCTTCAGGGCCTCATCTCCAATATCATGACCATAGGTGTCATTGATCTTTTTAAAATAATCAATATCAATCATCAGCACGCATAAAGGGTGCTCGTTACGGTTTGCGCGATAACGTTCAGCCATTGCCGTTTCACTAAAGGCCCTGCGGTTTAAAATCCCTGTCAGGTAATCCGTACGTGCCGCAACTTCCAGGGCTTTTTCCATCTCTTTGCGCTTGGTTATATCATTAAACGCCACAAAAAAGACGTCCTCATTACCAATTTTCAATGGTGTGGCATTGTAAAGCGTCGTCAGCGTCTTCCCCTTGGTTGTGACAAAATCCACTTCCTGATTTGTCACCAACCCATTTTCCCGCACATCCTGTAAAAGGCGTTCCCGGTCTTGCGGATTTTTATAAAGATCCAGAGCAAGCGTTTGGCTGACCTCTTCTTCCTGAAGGTGTACAGCATTACGCGCCTTCTCATTCATCTCAATCAACATGCCGGTTTCAACAGACGAGATCGCATAAGGAATGGGAAGGGCCGCCAGAATTTTCTGCAAACGTTCCTTTTCTTCTTCAGCATGGCGATAATACTGCTGGGCAATCAACTGGTTTTGCACACGGGCCAAAACTTCGGGCATTTGCAAGGGACGTGGAATATAGTCTGCGGCGCCAACCTCAAACCCTTTAATCTTGCTTTCCACCGTATCAGAAGCTGTAATAAAAATAATCGGAATTTCACTGGTCGCTGGTGCCGCCTTTAGACGACTGCAAACTTCAAAACCATCAATCCCCGGCATGACGACATCAAGCAAGATCAAGTCAGGTTTTTGTTGGGCAACGGATTCCAACGCCTGCTCCCCATCACAAGCAGCACGTGTATGGTAGCCATTATTCTCCAGCACTTTACACAGCACTTTCAAGTTGACGATATTATCATCAACAACAAGAATATCATTATCCATAACGCTTTTTTGCAGATTCCAGCTCATACGACCTCGCCAAACCTATCTTTTCGCAGCATAGGAGCAAAAAATTAAATATCAATTTAAATCATAAAAAAAAGATAAAATTGTACATATGTATATATACCTATGCGATCATTCTAAGATGGATCAAGACCGATAACCTTGACCTTGAACAAGCCCTATGAGCCTGTTAAAACAACATACTATAGGCAAATATTACCTATTTTTTTCGTATGAAATTAACGTTAGAATAACTCAAGCATGACATATTGAACCGCCTGTTATTTTCTTACTTATTAAAGTGTCGATCATGAAACGTCGAATTTTTCATATTGCTACTGCCTGTTACCTGGCCCTTTCCCTCTCAGCCTGTGAGGCGCTTGTTATGGGAGAAGGCATTTCCACAATGATTACCGACAAGACACTTTCTGATCATGTCATCTCCACCACAAGCGGGAAAGACTGTTCTACAGTGCGCAAAGAGCTTGGCCTGACATATTGCAAAGAAGACGACCCCCAACTGCTGCGCCAGAAGAAACTGCATTGTTACAATGAATTGGGTAAAGTCACCTGTTATGAAGAAGCAGACCTGAACAGCACTCGCCCCAGTATCGAAGACAAAAAAGTCCCTTATAAAAAGTGGCAATAATGACCTTCCCATCATGGCGTGTCCTTTGGCTTGGTATCCGGCCCAAGACCTTGTCGCTGTCTTTTATGCCTGTGCTGTGTGCTTACATGTTTGCCCACCATGAAGCCTTTGATGTTTCAAACCTGAATTTTGCCCTGATCCTCATGGCAGCATTGTCCATTCAAATGGCGACAAATCTTTTTAATGATGCCCATGATTTTCTGAATGGAACAGATCAGACAAGCCGGATCGGGCCAACACGCATTACTCAAAGCGGCCTTGCCAGCGCACAACAAACAAAAAATGCGGCCATATTCTTCATGGGACTTGCCACTCTCTGCGGAGGGGCTTTGTTGTACTCAGGTGGATGGATCGTAGCCCTTCTGGGCACATTGGCCTTAATTTGCGCTTATAGCTATTCTGCAGGCCCCTGGCCCATTGCACGCAGCCCCTTTGGTGAAGTCTTTGTTCTTGGCTTTTTTGGGCTTGCCGCTTTTTCAGTCAGTTTTTTCCTCATCACAGGCCAATGGGCAACAAACGGCCTGTTATACGGCATAGCCATCGGCTTACCAGCCTGCGCCATTTTATTGCTGAATAACTATCGCGATCTTGAAAATGATGTACAAGCAGGCAGACGCACCCTTGCCATTTGCTTAGGAGATCAAGGGACTAAAATTCTTTTTCCCTTACTTGTTATCACGCCTTACCCGATCCTTGGCTATATTGCCCCTAGCCCCTTTTTTCTAGCTGGCCTGCCTTTAAGCCTTTTGGTTATTTTCAAATTCCTGAACATCACAGACAAACGGCAACTTAACCCGGCTTTAGGTCTCTGCGCTCTAAGCCAGATTGTCATGTGTCTTGGCCTGATCATTGGTTTTATACAGGCATAAAAAAAGGCCCGCCGATGTGGCAGACCTTTTTTCAAAACTGTGTGCGTTTTTACTCGACCAGTTTAATCTCAGAAGCAGCTTCTTTGCCACGGCTTACCGCAACTTCGAAAGACACTTTCTGACCGTCATCCAATTTCTGGATACCGGATGCATGCAATGCTGTAATGTGAACAAACACGTCTTTGCCGCCATCTTCTGGTTCGATAAAGCCGTAGCCCTTAGTTGAGTTAAACCATTTAACTGTACCGTTAGCCATTGGTATTCAATCCTTAAATTCTGTTTTAGTCTGATTCCCTTTCAGGAACATCAAGAGTTCGATATCTACGATCTGTAGGCATAAGGAGAACATAAGGACAGATTTAAGTGCTTCATTTCACAAAAGAAAATACACACCTTAAGGCTGTTTCAGGTTCTTTTTCTAACCAACAACGAGTAAAAACGTAACTCACGTACGTAACACTATGTCTATTTCAAACCAAAAGCAAACCTATTTATGTGACAAAATTTTAGCAGGCGGCTCTCAGAATGCGAAAACAGACCTATAATTCCATATCCCCAGGGGCAACTTGCTCTCGTCGTCCCTCATCCAGCGCCACAACTTTGATCTTGCCATTTCCAACCTTGAACGCATCATAGCCGAAGTCATAAGCTAGGCGCAGCAAGGTGTTTAAGACCTCTTTATCACTGTTACGAAACTTATCATTTTGCATCCAATGATTGGCAATGGACTGCACGACCATCTGTTCAACGGTCATCTCGTTTTGCTTGGCCTTTTCCACCAGCGCCTTAAGCGCCCATTCGCTGACCACATCTTCCTGAATGATGAATTTCTTTTTGTTAACCCGGATAAAATTCGTCATGACCTATACCTGTTATGAATTACACGACGACCCTACAACATCATGCCAAAGACAACAACGCCATAACCAACAATTGCGGGTCATAATAAGGCGTGGTTTGCGGGGTGATCAAACGTCTATCAATCACATCAATCCCTTCGCTACGCAATTTCGCCTTGGTTGCAGGTTTCAAACTTTCCCCATTTTCACTATCAATAAAAACATGGGTTAGCAGGCTGCTGGAAGGACACTCACGCCCTGTATCCTGCTTTAACAAATCCAACAACCTGAAAATAGACTGGTCCACCGGCAGGCCAATTCGCTCAGGATCATTCCCCAAACTGGGCACATAAACCTTGGGGCACTGCTTTTCAGAAATAGCCTGCCCAACCCCCTTAGGCAGCAGGTTCGCCATAATGCTTGAATAAAAGCTACCGGGGGGATAACAGATCAGGTCTGCTTTCGAGATCATCTTTTTCTTTTTTTTCTGTAAAATGGCCTGTGCCTTAACTGGCTTTTTCAGGTTATCCACCAGAAAAAATTCTTTAATCGGGCTGGCAAGCTCCTCGACCTCTTTCCCCGTAATCATATGCTGGCCGCAAACCGTATCGCCATTTTCCAGTTTCACCGCTAAATGCAGATTGTCATTCACAATCGGCGTGACCTGCCCCAAGACGTTTACCAGCTTGGTAAACATAAAGACCACCGGGTCGAGCTTATGATTATGATGAAGATATCCTGCCGCCAAAATCAAGTTCCCGATGCTGGCCCCTTTGAGGTCAAAGTCATCGGGCATATGCTCCACAAACATGGATAAATGATTGGTAATCAGCTTGCGCATAGGATTTTTGATTGCCGCAACACGTGCATCCTTACCATCGGCCATCGCCTTGAGCTGAACAAACAGCTCTTTCTTTTTGGCCTCTTTAGGCAGGCGGTGGGAAAAAAGCTGAAAAATTTCAGGGTTTCCACTGATACTTTCATCCGCCAGCGCCATCATACGCGAACGCATGTCCCCAATTGCAGGCATATGAAACGCCTTGCGCAAAATCGCTGAACTGCCGCCACTATCAAAAGGCGTCACCAGATGGATGGAATTATGGGTAAATTTCTTCAAGACCCGGCTGGTTTGTGTCAAAGCTGTACCACCAGAAAAGAACAAAACACGCGGCCCATATTCCGGTGCCTTTTCATAGCGCGAAATCCGCATGATATCCGGTACAGTCACAGTACGCGACACAACAGTCTTTTTCATAACACTTCAAATCCAGCGGGTTACTTTTCCTTATAATGCAAGTCGTTACATCAAAGGTCCATAAAGTTTTTCATGAAAGTTCAACAACATATATCACGCAAAATGCACCCTATTCAAATAATCCCCACTTTCAAGCTGGATTGGGGGGGCATTTTTCTTTAGGGTCAAAGACATTACCCACTGCCTTCTCCGATGAGTTAAAAAAACTTATGCGCCTTCCCCAATCAGTCCTTGAAAACCTGCATTTTTTATTGGCAGAAACCCAATCACAACTTGCAAACCTGCGTGTCCTTCTTGAAACCGCCTCCCCGACGGTTTCCCAACGAATTTTGGACCGCCAAGGCTATAGCTATAATCTCGCCATGCGGGTCCATGACGGCTGTATCGACGCATTGCGACATGGCAAAAAAGGCGATGTGAATATATTCTCCCTGCGTGCAGCCGAAGCCATTGCCTCTGACCTGGAGCGTATCACCGATATTTGCCATGACTGTGTTAAAATGATGGGAAACCTGTCGCGCAAAGATGCCTTACGTGGACGCAAAAGTGCCAAATTGCTCAGTGACATCGACCAAGGGATTGAACTGATTGAAAAGGCGATTGAAACAGATGATACCCGCATCGCCCTGAAAATCGGCAATATTGAACGCAAGCTTGATATCGCTTATGGGCGCTTGTTTAAGGAACACATCAAAGAGGTACGCAAGAAAAAGCGCCCGGAAGATACAATCACATCCCTATTTATTGCTCACCACATCGAAGAAATGGGCGATATGTTGCTGAGCATCAGTGAGTCCATTATGTCGGCCAAACTGGGCCAGCCCATGCATATTGACCGTTTCCGCTCTCTTAAAACCGCCTTGTCAGACTTGGGACTGATTGATGGCGAAGTGGAAACCATCGCAGAAACCAAATCCGGCAGTGCCATTGCCGGTATCACAGACCCCGAAGCCGATGAAGATGGCTATGTGGCTATTTTCAAGGATGGCAAGAAAGAAAAGCTGAAAGAAGAGCGTGAAAGCGTTGAAAGCTGGCATGAAATCTTCCCCGGCCTTGCCCCACAAATCCTGTCTTATGAAAAACGCGGAAAAAACGCAGCCCTGTTGATTGAGCATCTCCCCGGTGACACCTATGAAAGGATTTTGCTGCAAGAAGATGAAGCCGTCATGCACAAGGCCCTTAAACATCTATGCAAGACCTTGAAAGCTGTCTGGCAGGAAACCAAAAAGAAAAAACAAATCCCAGCCAACCATATGGCACAACTGAAAAAGCGCCTAAGAAATGTATTGGATGTCCATCCCGGCTTTGATGTTCAGCCAGTTAACATCAGTTCAAAAAAGCTGCCTTCCCTATACGAATTAATTGAAACAGCCCAACAGATTGAAGACCAAACGACGCCCCCTTTTTCTGTATATATCCACGGGGATTTTAATCTCGATAACATTATTTTTGATGCCGAAAACAAAAAAATCCGCTTTATCGACCTGCATCGCTCCTGCTATCAGGATTATACACAGGACATATCGGTCTTCATGGTATCAAATTACCGCCTTCAGGTACTGGACAAACGAACGCGCCAACGTATAAAGGCCAGCGCCTTGTACCTTTACGAATTTGCAAAAGAATATGCCGATAAACATAAAGATAAATCCTTTGAAATGCGCATGGCACTTGGGTTGGCCCGTTCCTTTATAACCTCAACACGTTTTATCCTGGATAAAGAGCTGGCAACAGCCATGTTGTTGCGCGGTATTTATATTCTGGAACGTATCGCCCAGCACAAAGATAAAGACATCAAAAGCTTCCACCTGCCTATTAAGGATCTGTTTTCATGACCAATGTAAAAATCGCTGTAATCGGTATTCCCGGTAAATGGTCAACCGAAGTCCTTGCAGACAGGCTGAAAGAAAAAACAGGCTTTCGCCTTGTTCTTAGCATGGCTGATGTCTCTGCCAATCTGGAAAGCGGAACACTCATGGCAGGTTCCCATAACCTGTGTGAGCTGGACGGTATTATCGTCAAGAAAATCAGTCAAATCTACAGCCCTAATACACTGGATCGTATTGAACTCTTGCGATTGGCAGAAAAACAGGGGGTGCGTGTTTTTTCCCGCCCAGACACCATCATTCGCATGATTGACCGTTTGGGCTGCACCATGACCTTGCGCCACGGCGATATCCCCATGCCAGCCACGCGGGTAAGTGAAGATATCAATTTTGCCCTGAAAACGGTGAAAGATTTCGGCGCTGCCGTATTCAAACCGCTTTATTCCACCAAGGCCCGTGGCATGTGCGTGATTGAGAATAACCAGCTAGATGAGCATATTCGTAAAAAAATCGAACAATTCAAACACGATAACCCCATGATGTATATGCAGCAAAAACTGGACCTGCCGGGGCGCGATTACGGTATGGTCTTTTTAGGGGGGCAATATCTTGGCACCTATGCCCGTGTTTCACAAACTGACAGCTGGAATACAACGATTAACAGCGGGGGCAAATATGCCCTACATCAACCACCACAAAGCACTATTGACCTTGCAACCAAGGCTCAAGCCCTGTTCGGTATGGATTTCACCACCGTGGATGTCGCCGATACCCAAAACGGCCCCATCGTATTTGAAGTCTCTGCCTTTGGCGGGTTCAAAGGGGCTTTGGAAGGGGTCGGCATTGATGCCGCCGACCTTTATGCCGACTATGCCATCAAAGAGGTAAGCAAATGAAAACCGCACAAGACGTCGCCAACAAACTGTTGAATGGTCACTCTCTTGTAGAAGGAGAGGTTATCCTTGATCTTGATGGCTATAAAATTGCCGTTCAGTCAAATAGTGGGGCACTGCTTGACAAGCTCGGTATCTATTTTGCTCACACCTTGGGAACAGGTCCAGCAGATTGCGTTGTCACAGCCATTGAATGCCCTGCAACCGACTTGGGCCTAACCTTTACGGACTGGACACGTGAACCCGGCAAGAGCGGACGCAAAGATGCGGTGGCTGACCTTGAAGATTGCCGTCTTGTCCATAAAGTGAGAACGGGCATGCTCTTTTTACAAAGTACGGATCATTTAATTGCTGCGGGCCCTTGTTTGGAAAACGACAATCAGGTGATCAATTACATCAACGTCCAATATATAAATCACCTTCTTCAAAACGGTTCACTGATCTGTCATGCTTCCGGTCTGGTTTCCAACGCAAAAGCATTGGCGATGGCCGGGTTTTCAGGTGGGGGGAAATCCACTCTGATGCTCCATATTTTGGCACAGGACGGTATCAGCTATCTCACCAATGACCGTTTATTTATCAATAACGGTTCTGCCTATGGCATTCCAAAACTCCCCCGTGTCAATCCGGGAACCATGATCCATGATAAAAACCTCAAAAGCCTTTTACCTCCAGACCGGCTAAGGGAACTGGAAAAACTCCCTCAACAACAGTTATGGGATATTGAAGAAAAATATGATGTCTTTATCGAAGATGTCTATGGTCCAGATAAAATCAACCACACTGGCCGCATGGATGCCATCTTGATCTTAAACTGGGAGCGTGAAAGTTCGGCCCCCTGTCGCATTCACGAAGTCGACATTACAGAACGTACTGAACTCTTACAGGCGATCATGAAATCACCGGGGCCATTTTATCAGCTTAAGGATCACAGTTTTTTCAAAGGGGGCATGAAACTTGATGAAGCCCCCTATCTGGAAGTTCTTAAAAATATCAAAATCTATGAAGCCAGTGGCAAAGTCGACTTTGCGTTTGCAAAAGACTATTGCCTGACCCATCTTTTGACATAAGGAACAGACGATCATGCCAAAAGACTTATTCATTTTGCGCCACGGTCATGCAAAAGACATGCACCCAAAGGGGGATTTCGCCCGTGAACTGAAAGATCAGGGGAAACGGTGCGCCCAACGTATCGGCGTCTGGCTCTCCCAAAACGCTCTGGTGCCGGATCATATCTCGGCCTCTCCGGCAGAACGCGCCCTGACCACAGCCCATAAATGCTGCAAATCCGCAGGTAGCCCCACTTCGATCATCAAAGAGATCCCCAGCCTGTATAATGCCGCGCCCGTTGAAATCTTAACGGCTATACAGCAGGCCCCAGCAGATGCCCAACGCGTTATGATTGTGGGGCACAATCCGGGCCTTTCCATTATTGTTGGTCACTTAAGTGAGCAGTATATCTCACTCAGCCCAGCAACCCTTGTCCATTTACAGGTTGAAGAGGATTGGGCCAATGTCGGGAAAGCCCCCCTCAATCTTGTCGATGTTATTGATGCAACCATGCTGCCAAAGACCTTTCCCTTTGAAGGAGCAAACGGAATAGAGCAGCGGATACGTCCCTCTTATTATTATCGCCAGTCCAGTGTGGTCCCTTATCGCTATACAGAAGGAAAACTGGAAATCCTGATGATTTCTTCCAGCCATCATAAACATTGGGTTGTCCCCAAAGGTATTCACGAACCGGGCCTGAGCGCCCAAGACAGCGCAGCCAAAGAAGCCGTTGAAGAAGCGGGGATCACAGGGCATGTTCATCAAGATGTAATTGGTCAGTATGCCTATGAAAAATGGGAATCTACCTGCACAGTCAGCGTCTATCCCATGGAAGTTAAACAAGAGCTTGATGCACCACAATGGGAAGAAAACCATCGCCTGCGCAAATGGGTTTCCCTTGAAAGCGCCGTTCACCTGCTCAAAGATCAGGAATTGGCAAAAATTATCGAAGACCTGCCTGCCTATCTGGAAAAAACCACCTCTAACTAAAGACGAATTACATCATGAAAACAAGCTCACGTTTCAGGCATGATTCTTTACAGGATCAAAGTTCAATCTCTGATCTGCTGACAGCGATTACTCAAGGAATTGAAAAGGGCAAGATCGTCCTTGAAGATGAAAACGGAACCATTACGATGGAACCTTCCGGCTTGCTGCGTCTCAAGGTGTCAGGCTCTCAAGAAGACGAACATAATCGCCTGAACATTAAAATCACCTGGCAAACCGATCAAAATCTCCCCAACAGCCAGAACCTTAAAATATCCCATAAGTAGAAAGGTTGTTTTTGCAACAAATAGCTTTAACTGAAACAAGCTTGTTGATGATTCAATAACTTTTATGGCACTATGAACGACTAATAAAAACGAAATGGCGAGATAAATCACTCTCATGAATCCCTATAATGTGCTTTTGGTTGATAAATCAGAGCCAAGCGACATTGTAATCTGCTTACAAGAGGTTGGAATTTCAAACTTCCAGATCCTGTCTGATCTTGAGTCCTCTTTAGGGATAGAAGAACCTGACCTTGTCATTTACGATCTTAAAGGGGCTGCGTCCCCCATCCATGCTGTTTCCACCTTATCTTCCGCCCCGGCAGTAATTGCTGTGGGCGATGCGGACCAGCCCGAAAAAGCCTTTGACTTACTGGATCAAGGCGCTGATGAAGTTCTCATTCGCCCCTTTGATCCATTGGAAGCCAAACTTCGAATTTCACGCCTGTTAAAAGAACGCAGCAGAAAACAGCGCAAGCAAATCCAGCAACCAGCCTCAATCGACAATCAATTGCGCTATGAAAAGCTGCTTGATCTGTCCATGGACATTATTCTGACCGTGCAAAATGGTGTTATTACCTTTGCAAACAAAACGGCTGAGGCCATGCTGCATTATGGGGACGAATGCCTCACTGGCGTTCACCTATCCAGTATTGCGCAAAACGACTGGGCGGCTGAAATTGAAGAAATCCTGCCTGAACTGGCTGAAACAGGAAGCCGCCTGCCCATGCAGCTTATTGGCCGGGATCAAACCTCAATCCATGCTTTGATCGGTGCGGTTGCCCTGGAAGAAGAAGGGCCAAACACCTATATGGTTGAGGCCGTTGACCGTTCTGAACATAAGCAGGCCCTTGAAAACCTGTTACAACGCGAAAGACGTTATCGCAGTCTTGTTGAACTGTCTTCCAACCTTGTTTTTGTCGTCAGTGGTGGCGTGATCAGTTTTACCAATCCAACATGTGAACGCGCACTCAATAAACATGGGAAACCGGATGGCCTTATTGGTCGCCCGCTGGCCAGTATCGTGGATATTGATTACGTCCCCATGTTGGAAGGGTTGGAAGAACTCGCCGATTTAAAAGAACGCCTGCCTCTAAAATTTCGCTCCCTTGACGGGCAATTCATCGACGTTGTGATGGGTGTAGCCCATATGGATGGCGAACAAGGTAACAGCTTCCTTGTGGAAGCCGTTGATATCAGTGAACAGAAAAAATCAGCCCAAGCCCTGCTGGAGCGCGAAGAACGCCTGAGTGGCATTGTAGACAATGCCCCGGATGCCATCATCACGATGGATGAAAATGGCAAAATCGAATCCTTTAATAATTCTGCGGAAAAGATTTTTGCCTTAAAACGCGGGGAAGCCATCGGCAAAAGCCTGTTTGATTTCGTTGAATTCCCCGCAGGGGAAAGGATGCAGAACAAGGGGGAAAAGCTTCAGGAATGTTCTGCCAAAGAAGCCGTTGGGATTCGTGCGGATCACAGTAAAATCGACATTGACCTGTCGATCAAATCCATGGTGTTCAGTGACCAAAAACGCACGATTGCGATTATTCGCGATGTCACCGTTCAAAAACGTGACCATGAAGAACTCGCCTTTTTGGCAACCCACGACCCGCTGACAAAGCTGCCCAACAGCCATTTCATGCTCAACGCAATTGAGCGTATCACAAAAGTCACCGAAGAAAATACCGACGAAATACATGACTGTAGCGTCCTGTTCATCACTTTGGAGCGTCTAAACAGGGTCAACGATCTGTTCGGCCATCAAATGGTTGATCGCGTCTTGGTGGCTGTGGCCCAAAAGCTAAATGACACAATCGGTTCGGCCAATGTGATTGGGCGTTGGGGCGGCGGTAAGTTTATTGCCATTACATCAGGTTTCAGCCGTGATGAGATCATTCAGGATATCTGCCAGAAAACCCATGACGCCCTGCATGAACCCTTTGTCATTGATGATAATGAAATCGTCATTGGCTGCACTATTGGGATCAGCTGTTACCCAGAAGACTGCGAAAACCCGACCTCACTGGTAAAAAATGCAGGCATGGCGGCCTTTGCCGCACGTCAAAATGAAAAAATGCCGTACATGTTCTATACCAAGGAAATGGAGGCCGAAGCCGAAGAACGTGACATGCTGGAACGCGAACTTCGCCTTGCCCTGGAACAGGACCAGCTGCAAGTTTATTACCAACCCAAAATTGACCTATCCACCGGCCATATTAAAGGCATGGAAGCTTTGGTCCGCTGGATTCATCCTGACCTTGGTTTTATCTCCCCTGTTAAATTTATTCCGATTGCCGAAGAAACAGGGCAAATTGTTAATATCGGTGAATGGATTTTAAGAAGGGCCTGTGAGGATACTAAATTCTGGACCATGAATGGCACGCCACACCTTAAAGTCGCAGTAAACCTGTCGGGTCGTCAATTTGATGATGAGAACCTTCTCAGCAGTGTCAAAGATATCTTGCTGGAAACAGCCCTGCCCCCACAAAACCTTGAGCTGGAAGTCACCGAAAGTTCGTTGATGCGTGATGTGGACCAAGGCATGAAGACCTTAAAAGAATTACGCGAACTTGGCATTACAACAGCAATTGATGATTTTGGCACAGGCTATTCTTCCTTAAGCTACCTGCGTCGTATTCCACTGGATACCTTAAAAATCGACCAATCGTTTGTGCGCAACCTGCATATTGACCCAGATGATGCCGCCATTGCCCGTACCATTATGGACATGGCCGAGAACCTTGGCCTGAACGTTGTTGCAGAAGGGATCGAAATTCAGGAACATGAAGAATTCCTGCAAACAATCCACTGTCATATTGGTCAGGGCTATTATTATTCCAAGCCAGTTCCCGCAGAAGAATTTGGGCAGCTTTTGGCGAAATTTGCCCCAATGGAAGGGTCTGTCTACAACCGCCGCTCAGGCAAGGACAGACGTAAAAGCCCCACAGGAAAAGACCGCCGCAAAGGCCCGGATCGAAGAGTGGACTAACCTTTGAGCCAAACAGAGTTCAAATCACAACAGGCACATGATTTTTGCCCTGCCAGAAATGTTTCAAAATACCATTGCTTGACACTTGTCTCCAGCGCCGTTGTACTTGGTTCGTAACTTACAAGATATTCCAGGACTTCAATTGCCCCATTGGCCGTATCGACAGCCTTCATGCATTTGGCACGATAGTTTAGCTCTTTGGCAATGACGCACTTTTGATTCTCAAGATAAGAACGGGCCTGATCGACAATCGTTTTCAAATATTTGCGTTTTTGATGTTGGGAAAAGTCTGGGCTCTCTTCAGTATAAGATGCAAAAAGCTCTTGTAACTCATAAGCTTGCGCATAATAGTCCGATACAAAAGTGCACCCGACCTGCTTTTCGTCTTCAATAACATCCAACATGGAAACAGCTCTACCCCTACCTAAAACGCAAGCGGGAATCTACCATTCTCTAGACTATTTAGATATTATACCCACGCATACTGTATAAATACGTACCAAATACTTCTTTTGAGGTATCACAATCAATCGAAAGACGTTTTAGTTGTTGCCATATAGATTTCTTCGTTGGTTTGTTGATCCAGTCCCCGCAGTACAATTTCATAGCCCCACAAGACTTTTAGGTGTTTCATGACCTCATCACGCTGGGCTTCATAAAGGGTCACGCCATTTTTTACCCGATGGCGTAAATAAAGGGTCCGGTTTCCCTTCATATTCACATCCATGACCTGAATGTCCGGTTCTTGCAGGGACAAGTTATAGCTTTCAGCCAGTGCATTGCGCACATCACGATATCCCGCATTATTATGAATGGCCGCAATTTCCAGATTGGATTTATTGGCATCATCATGAATGGCAAAGAAACGCATTTTACGCATCAGATGCGGGCTGAGATATTGTAGAATAAAGGACTCATCACGATAATTGGCCCAGGCATCCAAAAGGGTGGCCCGCCAGTCCCCATTCCCCGCAATATCCGGAAACCATTCACGGTCCTCATCAGTCGGGTCCATGCACATGCGCTTGATATCCGTCATCATATTAAATCCCAGCGCATAAGGGTTGATGCCATTATAGCGCTGATCATCAAATTCCGGCTGGAAGACAACGCTGGTATGACTGTGCAACATTTCCAGCATCGCCCCTTCGGTAATAAGCCCTTTATCATATAAACGGTTCATGATGGTGTAATGCACAAAGGTTGCACAGCCCTCGTTCATCACTTTGGTTTGTTTTTGCGGATAGAAATACTGGGCAATATTGCGCACAATACGCAAGATTTCACGCTCCCACGTCGCTAAAATCGGGCTATTTTTTTCCAAGAAATACAGTAAATTTTCTTCGGGCAGCTTAAACATCTCGCGACGTTTTTTGCGTTCAACCTCACTTGGGTCCGGTTCTTCCTTTTCCTCTTCATTTACCGGAACGGTACGCCATAGGTCATTATATGTCCGTTCTTCATATTCTTCGCGTTCCTTCACCTTTTTATGCAGTGCTTCCTTTGACAACTTTGGGGGCCTGCGATAGCGAAACACCCCTTGGTCCATCAAGGCATGGGCTGCATCCAGAATGTCTTCCACCCGCTCGCGGCCATGACGTTCTTCACATTTGGAAATATAATCACGGGCAAAAGAAAGATATTCCAGAATGCCTTCCGCATCGGTCCATTGCTGAAACAGGTAATTATTTTTGAAGAAATGATTATGTCCAAAAGCGGCATGCGCCATCACCAAGGTCTGCATCGCCATGGAACTGTCTTCCATATTATAGCTGATGCAGGGACTGGAATTGATCACAATCTCATAAGCCAGCCCTGCATAGCCACGCCGATAACTATGTTCATCACGTACAAAACGTTTGCCAAAAGACCAATGTTTGTACATCAACGGTAAACCGATAGAAGAATAACAATCCAGCATCTGTTCAGAAGAAATAATCTCAATCTGATTGGGATAAGTATCCAGCCCCAGATCATTATGGGCGATATCTTCAATCGCATCATAGACCGTGGACATCAGATCAAAGGTCCATTCCGACCGGGTAAAGAGGGGTTGAGTATCTTGTTTTGTCATTATGATGCCCCTTTCAGGTCTTTTGCAAACAGCTCCCTAAAGACCCCATAAATATCACCAGCCTGTGCAATTTTGCCCATTTTGAAAAGCGGCCAGCCCTCGCGGACCTGACGATAGGCTTTCCAAAGTGAAGAGCCCCCTTCCCCATTGCGCACAATCTCCATTTCATTTTCATCAACAACTTCGATGTAGGTATAATATTGAACAAAGGGCAAAATATCGTTGTTCAACAAACTGATACAATTGCCACTATCCCCACTGGTATTATCCCCATCTGAGACTTGCGCCCCATAGATATTCCAGATATCGGTCGGGTAACGTTCACGCTGTACCTTTTTCATTTCATCCAAGGCTCGACTGACCACGGTGCCCCCGCTTTCACGGCCATAAAAGAATGTCTCTTCATCAACTTCTGAAGCCACATGGGTATGGCGAATAAAGACAATCTCGGTATATTCATAGCGGCGGTCCAAAAACAGATGAAGCAACAGAAAGAAACGCTTTGCCAAATCCTTTTCCCGTTCCCCCATCGAACCTGAGACATCCATCAGGCAAAACATCACAGCCTTGGAATTGGGTTGTGGCACTTTTTCAAAGGCATGATAGCGCACATCAATGGGATCAATGAAACCAACAACAGCGCGTTTGCGTAACATCTTCTCATGGAGGGCTCTTAGCTCTTCCAATCGGGCCTTTTGCTTTGCCCCTAAACGACTTTTGGCTTCCAGTTCCTTAATCTCTTCTTCAACCTGATCAAGCTCTTCCTTTTTGGGGCGTTTCAAGGCTGTACGCCGTCCCAAGGATTGGCGCATGGTACGTACCAAAGAGATATTGGAGGTCGTGCCCGAGGTCCGATAGCCCGCATGTTTGGTTTGAAAGTTTTTCACATCGGTCAAAGATTTTTTGACCATATCGGGCAATTCAAGGTCTTCAAAAAACAGGTCAAGAAATTCATCACGGGTAAGTGTGAAGGAAAAGTCATCTTGGCCTTCCCCATCTTCGGAAGCTTCCTTGCCTTGGCCCTTGCCACCGCCCCCTTCCGGGCGTGGGATGGTATCGCCGGGGATAAACTCCTTATTTCCGGGAAAAACACGATCCTTTTTACCTGTACGGCCATCATTGAAAAACTTGGGTTCTTCGATCCCTTTGGTTGGGATCGTGATGGTTTCCCCCGTGGATAAATCCTTGATACTGCGATCTTTTAGGGAACGATCCACCACTTCCTTAATACGGTTGCGTGCGCGTTTAACAAACCTTTGCCTGTTGCCCAGGCTTTTGCCTTTTGGGTTTTCGCGGCGGTCTACGAAATATCGCATCTCGATCACCCCGCTTTATTGACACGCATGTACCATTCAACCAGACGCCGGACCTGGCGTTCGGAATACCCGTGTTCTTTCATCCTTTCAACGAACTCCCCATGCTTGGCTTCTGTCTCGCCATCTTTCTTGGTGCCGAAACTGATGACAGGAAGCAAATCTTCCACCTGATTGAACATGTGTTTTTCAATCACATCACGCAGTTTCTCATAGGAGGTCCAGACCGGGTTCTTGCCCTTGTTATTGGCCCGTGCACGAAGCACGAATTTCACCACCTCGTTGCGGAAATCTTTTGGATTGGCAATACCTGCGGGTTTTTCGATCTTGGACAATTCCGCATCCAGAATTTCACGTTCAAACATCTGCCCGGTATCCGGGTCTTTGAAATCCTGTTCTTCAATCCAGGCATCCGCATAAGCGATATAGCGATCAAACAGGTTCTGCCCATATTCGGAATAAGATTCCAGATAGGCCCGCTGAATTTCATTACCGATAAATTCTGCATATTTGGGTGCCAGATCGGATTTAATGAAATTGAGATATTCCTCTTCCTGCTCTTTGGGGAACTGCTCGCGCTTAATCGCCATTTCCAGCACATACATCAAATGCACCGGATCAGCCGCAATTTCTTCGGTATCATAATTGAAGGTTTGGGACAGAACCTTAAAGGCAAAGCGAGTGGAAATCCCCGTCATCCCTTCGTCTACACCGGCCATATCGCGATATTCCTGTACAGAGCGCGCTTTCGGATCGGTATCTTTCAGGTTTTCCCCGTTATAGACCCGCATTTTGGAATAAAGGTTTGAGTTTTCGTGGGCCTTCAAACGGGTCAGGACTGAGAATTGCGCCATGAGCCGCAGGGTCTCCGGGGCACATGTTGCCTCACACAGTTTGGAATTATTCAGCAGCTTTTCATAAATCTTGGTTTCTTCAGAAACACGTAGGCAATACGGCACCTTGACGATACAGATACGATCAAGGAAGGCTTCGTTATTCTTATTATTCTTAAACTGCTGCCACTCACTTTCATTTGAATGGGCCAGCACAATCCCTTGATAAGGGAAAGCCCCAAAACTTTCCGTGCCCAGATAGTTTTCTTCCTGCGTAGCCGTCAAGAGTGGATGAAGCACCTTGATCGGAGCCTTAAACATCTCCACAAATTCCATGATCCCTTGGGTGGTGCGGTTAAGGCCACCGCTAAAACTATAGGCATCCGGGTCATGCTGACTGAAATGTTCCAGTTGACGAATATCCACTTTCCCCACCAATGTGGAGATATCCTGATTATTTTCATCACCGGGTTCGACCTTGGCGACACAGCGTTGATGCAGTTTGGACGGCATCATGCGCACCACGGTAAATTTGGAAATATCCCCGTCAAATTCCTGCAAGCGCTTGGCTGCCCAGGGGGACATCAGACCGGATAATCGACGACGTGCGATACTATATTTATCTTCAAACAAATCGCCAAACTTCTGAGGGTTAAACAGACCAAGGGGAGACTCAAAAACCGGGCTGACATGATTGCCCGCCTTGAGCACATAAATCGGGTCTTCTTCCATCAAAGCCTTGAGCCGTTCAGCAATAGAAGATTTCCCGCCACCAACGGGACCAAGCAGATAAAGCACCTGTTTCTTTTCTTCCAACCCTTGGGCCGCATAATTGAAATAACCGGCAATGCGTTCAATGGTTTCCTCCATCCCATAAAAGTCTTTAAAGGACGGATAGACCTTAATGGTGCGATTTTGATAAATCCGGCTTAAGATCGGATCGCTATTGGTATCAATTAATTCTGGTGCCCCCATAGCAGCAACCATCCGTTCAGCCGCTGTCGCATACATCATGCGGTCTTCGCGACACCCCATGAGATATTCCTGAAGCGCCATTTCTTCCTGACGTTCCTTGGCATATATTTCTGAATATAAATCGAAAACTTCCATGACACGTTCCTCATAAATCCCGGTACGAACCGTTCTGATTTGAAAGGTACAGATGAACGTTTCGCACGTCTCGTTCCTGGTGATTATCCTACTAAACAGGTGGGAATTAAAAATGCTCTTTCAAGGAAGAAACCGCTGATTTTTATAATATTTTTTAATTGACAAGTGCACATTCCCAGTTTCTAAATTCGGTTATGAATGTACAACAATTCCTCCCCCTTGGTTTGGCCTTTATCATGTTTGCAGTGGGCAGTGGCCTGCGAGTTGAAAACTTTCAACAGGTCTTACAGGCTCCCAAAGCTTTATTCATTGGTCTGGCAAACCAAATCATCCTCCTGCCTCTTATAGGTTTCGTTATTGCCAGCCTTTACACCGGGCCTGTTGAATTTGCCTTGGGCCTCATGATTTTGGCGGCTTGCCCCGGTGGTATTACCTCAAACCTGCTTGCCGTTTTAGCCGGAGGAAATGGGGCTCTGTCTGTCAGCATGACGGCCATCACCAGCTTACTTTCCATTGTGACGGTCCCTGCTGTGCTTACGGTCTCACACTCTTTCCTGATGGGTGAACAGACATCAATCGACATGCCCGTGGGCCGTATTATGGCAGGTATTTTCCTGATTACAGCCTTGCCCCTTTGTCTGGGCATGTTTTTTAACGCCAAAAAACCACAGACCTGTCAAAAATTCAGTAAAGCAATTCGTCATCTTGCAACACTCATTTTTGCCCTGATTGTTGCAGGCGCCTTTATCAGTAACCGGGAAAATATCAGCTCACATTTTCTGGATGTAGGGTTTGCTCTGGTTCTTTTGAACTGCATCACCATTGCCTTTGGCTTTCTGAGCGCACGATACCTTCAAATCAGTCAACCAGAACGCATTACCATTGCGTTGGAATGCGGACTCCAAAATGTCGCTTTGGCAATTTTTCTGGCCTTAAATGTTTTAAATCAACCTGACCTGATGGTTCCCGCAATCATTTATGCCTTGGTCATGAATGTCAGTGCTGTTGTAATTATATGGTTTGCTCGCAAGTTTAAAACCGTTCAAACTGCATAAAAGTTTTTTTGAGAATTATTCGCAATAACCATTGACAATCACTCGCATTTGCAGCATTGTGCACTGCGTTACAGGGGAGTTGATCTCGCAAGTTAACCTCTTTTGTAGCTGTTGCTCTCTTTTTTAAGAGTAGCTATTCACTACCTTCCGCACGCAAAGGCCCCGTTACCCCGACGGGGTCTTTGCACTTTCTGGACCCTGAGTTTAAAACATCTCTTCATCCAGTGCCATCATGGACGCCCCACCAGCCATGATAGAGGCAAACAAGCTGCTTGTTTGTGGCAACAGCTTTTGCATGAAGAAACGTGCCGTGATCATTTTCGCCCGGTAGAAATCTGCGTCTTCCCCATCCGTTTTGTCTTTGGCGATTTCCACCATACGACACCACATATAGGCCAGTGCGACAAAGCCAAATAAACGCAAAAATTCCGTTGCCCCAGCTGCGGCCTCTTCCGGTTTTCCAAGGCCGACACGCGCAAGCTGGCCTGTCGCCTGTTGCAAGCGACCAAAAGCTTTGGCTAAAGGCTGGACGAATTCGCCCATTTCCTCATCCATCATATATTTTTCAATATACGCCTGAACCGGATGGAAAAAGCGGCGAAGATAGCGTCCAGCCTTGCTTGGCATTTTGCGCCCGATTAAATCCAGCGCCTGAATGCCATTGGTGCCTTCATAAATCTGGGCGATCCTACAATCGCGAACATATTGTTCCATACCATGTTCGCGAATAAACCCATGACCACCAAAGACTTGCATCCCTATATTGGTGCTTTCAAAGCCTAAGTCTGTAAAAAGCGCTTTCACAATCGGTGTCATTAACTGAACAAATTCATCAGCCTCTTGACGGCGTTTTCCATCAGGATGTCTGCGCGAGATATCCAGCTCTTCAGACACCCAGCCCCCAAAGGCACGACAACCTTCAATATAGGCACGCTGCGTCATCAACATACGACGTACATCCGGGTGAACAATGATGGGATCAGCAGATTTATCGGGATGTTTCACCCCACTGAGGGAACGCCCCTGCAACCGTTCTTTGGCATATTCCACTGCCCCTTGATAGGAGGCTTCGGCCAAGCCCAGACCTTGCATACCCACCGCAAGACGGGCCGCATTCATCATGGCGAACATACCACGCATGCCTTTATTCAGCTCCCCAACCAGCCAGCCTTTTGCCCCATCAAAATTCATCACACAGGTAGAAGAGGCTTTGATCCCCATTTTATGTTCAATCGCCCCACAGGAGACCCCATTTTTTTCACCCGGTTCCCCATTTTCATCCGGGATAAATTTCGGCACGATAAACAGGCTAATGCCTTTAATTCCCTCAGGTGCATCTGGTGTGCGGGCCAAAACAAGATGAATGATATTTTCTGTCAGGTCATGTTCCCCGGCAGAAATAAAAATTTTCGTCCCTGTCACCGCATAAGAGCCATCTTCTTGCCCTTCCGCCTTAGTGCGACACAGACCCAAATCGGTCCCGCAATGGGGTTCGGTCAAACACATGGTCCCCGACCAGCGCCCCTCAACGAGCTTGGGAAGATAGGTCTCTTTCATCTTATCATCGGCAAAGGTATGAAGCGAATGATAAGCGCCATGTGACAGGCCGGGATACATACCAAAGGACAAGTTGGCCGAACAGATCATTTCTGCAATCATATTATCCACGACCTTGGGCATACCCATGCCACCGTAAGCCGGGTCACATGCCAGTCCGGTCCAGCCACCGTCGCAAAACATCTGATAGGCGTCTTTAAAGCCCGTAGGTGTCGTGACCTTGCCCCCTTTAAACACACAACCTTCTTCGTCCCCGCTACGGTTTAAGGGGAAGAGAACTTCTTCGGTGATTTTGCCGGCTTCTTCCAAAACCGGGTCAATCACATCACGGGTTGCCTCTTCATAGCCCGGCATCTCACTGAACATGTCTGCGTTCATCAGTTCATACATCACAAACTGCATATCGCGAATAGGTGCTTTATAATTTGCCATTGCCTTAATTCCTCAACGGTTTGCCAGTGAGTAACATATGTTCAACACGGTCCAGAGTATCTGGATGGCGCACGATCTTCATGAAAGTTATGCGTTCCAAATCCAGAATATCCTGTTCAGACATTTCTTCGGTGATATCCCCCTTATCTCCACCTGTCAGAATTTCAGCCACCGCAGCCGAAACAACAGCATCATGCTTTGTCGCCTTGCCTTGGCGCACAAACCCGCCAACAGCCATTGAAAAGGCCACACGACCAGTTTCACCGGGCAAATGGAAAACAGGGGGGTGTGGGGGCTGATAGCCTTCGACTAAATCCAACGCCTTGGCCTTGGCATCAGCCAACAGGCGGTAACGGTTCATGGTGATGCCGTCCTCTGTGCGCATGACCATATTGGATTTGGCCTCTTCTGCCGATTTTGCCACAGTGGCTGTGGAAATCAGCTCAAAAGCCTTGGCCGCACCGGGCATACCCCCACGAGGGTGCTTCGGGTTCGTTGACCAGCGGTGCAGCATTTCCTTACAGCCCCCCCAGCCCGGCACAATGCCAACGCCGACTTCAACCAGCCCGGTATAGGTTTCCACATGGGCCTGAACCGCATCACTATGAAGCAGGAGTTCACAGCCCCCGCCCAATGCCATCCCACTGGGGGCAGATACGACCGGGAACGGTGCATATTTCAGGGCCATATAGGTCTCTTGCCCGTTTTTCACAATCTTTTCAATTTCACCCCACGCAGCGATATTGGCCGCAAAAACGGCCAAACCAAGATTTGCCCCAACTGAAAAATTGCTCCCTTCATTATAAATCACCAGCGCTTTATAATTTTTCTGCACAACAGCAATCGTTTTTGCAAGAAGCCCCAGTGTTTCAGGATCAAGCGCATTCATTTTTGAGGTAAATTCAAAACATACAACCCCATCCCCAATATCCCAAAGGGCCGCAGATGCATTTTTCAACACTGGTTTGGAAGTCAGCTTGATATCAGACAACATCATCACGCCATCAGGGCGGATCAGGTCTGTGTAAGTCCCTTCCATGGTCAGATATTGGAGTTTCCCACCTTCAACCCGATAAAAACTTTTGCCTCGTGCCGTTTGCAAAATGGCGGGAACCTCAAACCCCTCTTCCGCCAATTTATCGGCAAACCAGTCAGCTCCCAACTTATCAATCAATTCAAAGGGGCCGAATTTCCAGTTATAGCCCAGACGCATGGCCTCATCGACCGAGGCAATATCATCTGCGGCCTCGCCCACCAACATGGCAGCATAGGAAAGCGTATGAGCCAACACACGCCAGGCATAATTTCCGCCCTTATCTTTGTGCGTGACCAGCTTTTGCAAATTTGTGACCTTGATGCGCCCGGAAGAAAGTTTGGACTTAAGTGTTGGGCGATACTCCCCTGTTTGCAGATCAATACCTTCCTTAACCTTTTGACCGCCTTCCCGGTTCAGGCGATAAAAGCCACCCTTCCCTTTGCGCCCAGTATAGCCCTCAGCAATCATTTTTTCGACCATAGGCAAGTCGCGCTTGGCTTTGACAAAAGGATCATCTACAGGCAACAAACTCACCATGGACCCAATCACATGAGGCATCAGGTCAAGCCCGACCAAATCCATCAAGCCGAACACCCCGGTTTTAGGGATACCACAGGGTTTGCCGATAATGGCATCAGCCTCTTCAATGGTAAGCCCCTGATCCATAGCTTCCAGCAAGGCCATATAAATCCAGTAAACGCCAAGACGATTGGCAATAAAACCGGGACGATCTTTACAATGAACCACGGATTTCCCCAGCTTGCGATCAGCAAAATCACTGACCATTTCAATGACACTTTGTCTCGTCTGTTTCCCTTTGACGACTTCCAATAGTCGCATGTAGCGTGGTGGGTTAAAGAAATGGGTCACACAGAAGTCCGTGGCAAATTCATCACTCATCCCCTCCACCAGCTTATCCAGGGGAATGGTTGACGTATTAGACGACACAATAGAGCCTTCCTTGCGCACGCCATCCAGTTTTTGATAAAGGTCCTGCTTGATATCCAGACGTTCAATCACGGCCTCGATAATCCAGTCACACTCTGCCACTTGTTCAAGGTGATCTTCGATATTACCCGGTGTGATCCGCTTTGCATTACGTTTATGGGTTAAAGCCGCCGGGTTGGATTTGATCAGCTTGGCAATCGCACCTTGGGCAATCACATTTCGATTGGACGCACCGTCTGGAACAATATCCAGCAACAGCACTTCGTGACCGGCATTGGCGACATGGGCGGCAATGCCTGCCCCCATCACCCCGGCACCAATCACACAGACTTTGTTAATGTTACTCATGTGACGGCCTCCACAATTGTGGCGATACCTTGACCACCGCCAATACATTGGGTCGCCAGGCCATATTTTGCCCCTTCACGTTTCAGGACGGAGGCTACCTTCCCTACAAGGCGCGCACCGGTTGCCCCTAACGGGTGCCCCAGCGCAATGGCCCCGCCATCAAGGTTAATCCTGGCTGGGTCAAGCCCCAGTTCATTGATACAAGCCAGTGATTGGGAAGCAAAGGCTTCATTCAGCTCCACCACGTCCATATCCCCCATGGATAGTCCTGCACGGTCAAGGGCCTTGCGCGTCGCCCCCACGGGCCCCATCCCCATCACTTCCGGTGCACAGCCAGATACAGCAATGGATTTAATCCGGGCGAGAACATCCAACCCATTTTCAGTGGCATACTCTTCTGAACAGACCAAGACAGCCGCCGCCCCATCCGTCAGCGGGGAACTGGTGCCCGCAGTAACTGTGCCCTGTGCATCAAAGGCAGGATTAAGGCTGGCTAGATCAGCCTGCGTGGTCCCTGCACGAATACAGCCATCATCGTCTACACCATGAATGGCAACAATTTCATCCCTAAAGCGCCCTTCTGCCTGTGCTTTGGCCGCCTTTTCATGGGAGGCAACAGCAAACTTTTCCTGGGCATCGCGTGAAATCTCATAGCGTTTGGCGACCACTTCGGCCGTATCCCCCATCCCCATAAACGCATTGGGATTTTCTTGATACAGGGTCGGGTTCGGCATGGGATTAAAGCCCATAATCGGCACCCGTGTCATGCTTTCCACCCCGGCACAAATAAAGACATCCCCTGCCCCCATGGCAATGGCCCCAGCCGCCTGATGGACCGATTGCATGGATGATCCGCAAAAACGATTTACCGTCACAGCGCCCACCGTATTGGGCAAGCCACTTAGAAACACCAACATGCGGGCCAAGTTAAGCCCCTGTTCACCTTCGGGAAAAGAACAGCCACAGATCAGGTCCTCAACATCATCCGGCTTCACCCCTGTTTTTTCAATCAAGTCACGGACCACAGCCGCACCGAGGTCATCTGGCCGGACTTTCGCCAAGGCACCCTTATTGGCAAAATGAAAGGGGGAACGGGCATAACCCGCAATAACTACGTTCTTCATAATAACGCCTCCGTCCTCTAAGTTACCAATACGTAACTTTCACATTCTAAAAAAACGGCCCTGTTGACCATGACCTGTTCTTATTCTTCAATCCCTTTTTCTATAAGGGTATCGAGACACTGCTTTTCAATCCCCTTTAGCTCTGTCAAAACAGATTCAAGTTCGACACGCTGTTCTTCCAGATCATCAATACGATGGCGCACCTTTTGGCTAAGCATTTGAAGCTGTTCAACCTGATTGATATCTGTTTCATAAAGCTCAAGAAACTCGCGAATTTCCGCCAGTGAAAATCCCAGCCGTTTGCCCCGTAAGATTAAAATCAATCTCGCCCGATCTTTACGCGTATAAACACGTGTATTTCCCGCACGTTGTGGGAAAAGAAGCTTTTTCGTTTCATAAAAGCGGATGGCCCGTGGGGTAATCCCCAGCTCCTTTGCCAATTCCGGTACCGTATAAAACGCATCTAGTGTCATAGGGTCTCTCTTTACCTTCCACCTATAGATAGATTGGTTACCTATAGGTCACTTTCAAGGTAAATTTTAGGTTAGCTTCGTTTCGCCCGTTCCTCTTCGACCAGTTCTTTCTTCGATAGTTTACCGATCATTGTTTTGGGCAATTCATCACGAATTTCGATTTCTTTGGGCATTTCGATACGTGACAGCTTATCTTTCAGGAAATGCTTTAATTCTTCACTGCCAATCACGTTATATCCATCAGCAAGTGTGACAAAAGCTTTCGGTGCCTGCCCGCGATAGTCATCATCAACCCCAATCACGATACATTCCGCCACCGCCTCATGTAAATAGAGCGCTTCCTCAATCACCCGAGGATAGATGTTATAACCGGAACTCAGGATCAGGTCCTTGATGCGGTCTACGATGAAAATATACCCTTCTTCGTCCATATACCCGATATCCCCGGTATGCAGCCGTCCCTCTATCAAAGTTTCACCTGTTGCCTCTTGACGCCCCAAATATCCGGCCATAACCTGTGGCCCTTCAATGGTGACTTCCCCTTTTTCACCTTGTGGCATTTCAGTTTCAGGGTTTTCCGGATCACGAATGGTAATATGCGTATCCACCAAGGGTAAACCAATGGAGCCTGCCTTAATTTTACCTTCCGGTGGATTGACTGCCACAACTGGCGAGGCTTCGGTCAAACCATAGCCTTCCACCAATATACAGCCTGTCAATTGCTCAAAAGCCTCTTTAACCTCAAGAGGTAAAGACGCCCCACCGGAAATACAAAACTTGATACTCGACATATCGAACTGAGAAATATTATCAGCCCGATTAATCGCGGTATAAATCGTTGGCACCCCCGGCATCAGGGTCGGACGTTTTTTTTCAACTGTCTTTAAAAGCTGTTGCAGTTCAAAACGGGGCAAAAGAACCAGCTCCGCCCCAATTGAGACACCAAGATTCAAAACAACAGTCATGGCAAACACATGGAATAAGGGTAAAACCCCCAGCATCACTTCATGACCCGGCGTAACCTTTGGCAAGGCATGACGCACCTGATACGTATTGGCCGCAATATTGCCATGGGTCAACATCGCTCCTTTGGGCTGGCCTGTTGTTCCCCCGGTATATTGCAACACGGCCAAATCCTCCTGCAAAATTTTCACAGGCTTATATTTTCCATCCGTATTGGTTAAACGGGTAAAGGATAAATGCGCGGGATCCCGGGTAAAGTCCACCAATTCAGAACGTTTAAGCACGTTAAACAAGACACTTTTGACAGAAGGCAGACATTCAGACATCGAACAAACCACAATGCGTTGTAAACATGTCATTTCCAAACATGTCGCCACTTTGGGATAAATTTGCTTCAAATCCAGTGTGACCATAATTTCTGTTTGTGAATCATTGATCTGATAAGCCAGCTCACGTTCCACATACAGCGGATTATAATTCACAACCGTGCCACCAACCTTCAAAATCGCAAAATAGCACACCACCCCATAAGGGGTATTGGGCAAACAAATCCCGACTTTGGTACCTTTTCCCACCCCAAGCTGCTGAAACCCTTTTGCCGCCCTATCCACCAATTGAGCGATTTCATCATAGCTATATTTCTTATCAAGAAAATCCACACAGGGACGTTCACCAAACTGCTCCACCGCTTGATCAAAATAATCAATGACCGTTTTTTCCATGATACCGCCCCCCTTAATAACTATTCAGTTATGTGAATAACCTATAGGTTATATCGAAGATCAAAAAAGAAAGGAGAATCCCTCCTCCCCTAAACATATGGGGATTAAAAATCTCCACTCAAGAAGTCATTGTATAACAAGCATCAAATGCGAATAAGTATAAGTTACAACAAAACACATACCTAAGAAGTAATTCACCCAAAAAGCTAATACTTTAGAACTGTGAATAAGTAAAAACAGCATAGATTACCCCTTCCAGATAAGGTGCTTTATATGTATATTACCCTAAGTTACACACCATAACCCCAAGTTAAATAAAGGGCATACAATGAAACACTTTACTCGTGCGTTTGTTATTACAGCGTTACTGCTTGTCGCAGGAACAGCACAAGCATTTGAATTTGAAAAAGCAAAATTCGAAGAAATCGCAAAAAACACAATTTCTGCTGCTCTGTCCGGTAAAATTGACAATGTTGATGCTGTAATGGCTGACCAGAAGAAGTTAATTGCACTTGGTGTCGCTGGGTGCCGTGCGTACGCTCAGGAAGATGCCACTCATAAAGCGATGATGGAACTGGTTGCTTCCAGTGCGGAAAAAATGACCGCTATGTCACTGGAACAAATCGAAGAAGCATGGCACGAAGGTGGTGCATTGGCTGAAATCGGCGTTGATGTTGACGATATCGAACATTTCGGTACAGCGATTAGTCTGATGGATGCCGTTGTTCACCCCGCAACAGCCTATATTGCCCTGCAAGAATACAAAAAGACTGGTGAAGCCGAATTGCTGGTTCAAGTGAAAGACGAGCTGTCTGAAGTTCTCGAACATATGAGCCACATTCACTAAACGCGACGTTTAGAACAGGCTCTTCCATCATAAATGGAAGGGCCTTTTTCCCATTTTACATAGAGAACTCGCCATGTCCATTTCAAAAAAGCTCCAATTAAGTTTCGTTGTTGTTGCGATACTTGCCTCTATTTCAGGGCTTGCTGGATCCATGTTCACAAGCCAACTGGCTGAACAAACCAAAACGGTTATTGAACGCAAGATCCCGATCAAGGCTGTAACATCTGGGGCTGAGCTGTCATTGTTAAAAGTACTCAGTGCGATTAACAGTTATATGAGCGCACGTGATGGCCATGAAGAGCTTCGCAAAGAACTAAATACACAAAAACAACTGTTCCGTATGGATGTAGCCATGTTGCTGCATGGAACAGAAAGTGAGACCTTTAAGAAATCCCCACAGTATGAGCTGTATCAAAAACAGTCTCACAAAATCATCATCCAGGACCCAGCACAGGGTGAAGCCCGCGCCTCCCTATTGAAAATTCAAAAACAATTTGAAGACCTGACAAAAGTCAGCATGAAATTGATGGATACTCACGACCGTCAAGTCGGCCTGACCTTTGATTTTAAAGGGCGTGAATTCAGTCTGGACCAATTCACCGATACACTGGAAGTCGGCCTTCTCCACTGGTTTCAGGCTCTTCATGATGCCGCTGCCTATAAAGTGCCGTTCAAAGGCGTCTTACAAGCTGATAAAAGTGATTTTGGTCAATGGTATCAATCGTTTAAAACAGAAGATAAGAAACTTGCCAGCCTGTTAAAAAGATATCACAAGCTCAATGGCAAAATGATGAAGGCGGGGCTCAAAGCAGAAAAAGCAGCCACCCCGAAAAAAAGACTGTCCCTGGTTGAACGGGGACGCGCACGTTATCAGAACAAGGCAGTCGTTGCCTTGACTAAAATCCGCTCCCATGTCGCCCCGATTTACGAACAAATTCTCATTGATACGAAAAATGGAAAGGCTGAGCTAGGAAAAGGCACTGCACAAATTCGCAGTCAGCTCAAAAAACTGATCAAATCCGTTGATGAAGACCTGGATAAGGCTAACACAGAAGCCGATGATACAGCCCATATTGCCGTCACCCTGACATTGCTCTGTGTGGCTGTTGGTTTTGTTTTGGCTGTTATCCTTGCCTTACTGATCGCCCGTTCCATTGTCCGCCCACTTGTGGCAATTCAAGGGGTCATGACTTCCCTGACAAATAATGATCATTCCGTTGAAGTTGTTGGCACAGAACGTCCGGACGAGCTTGGCGATATGGCACGCGCCATTCAAATCTTTAAAGACAACCTCCTACGCATCAGCCGCCTGGAAGAAGAACAAAAAGCAGCAGCCGCCCAAGCTGAAAAAGAAAAGCATGACGCTCTCATGGCTGTGGCTAATGAGGTCGAAGAAGAAGCCACCCGTGCAGCCAAACAGGTTTCAAGCAGCACAGAAGAGCTACATCAGGCTGCAAACCAGATGTCAGACTCCTCGCAAAAAGTAGGCAACAACTCCCAAAGTGTGGCCACAGCTGCTGAACAGTCCTTGGCAAATGCAGAAAATGTCGCCGCTTCGATTGAAGAACTTAGCATTTCCATTGATGAAATCACCCGTCAGGTCACTGATCAGGCAGGGATTGCCGAAGAAGCTGCTGAAAAAACGTCTCACGTCACTGAACTCGTCAGCAGTCTGGCAGAAGCCGCTTCACAAATTGATCAGGTCGTCGTTTTGATTTCCGATGTGGCCGAACAAACCAACCTGCTCGCCCTCAATGCCACCATTGAAGCTGCCCGTGCAGGTGAAGCTGGTAAAGGCTTTGCTGTCGTTGCAGGTGAGGTGAAGAACCTGGCCGCCCAAACCACAAAAGCCACAGAAAACATCCAACGCCAGGTCAGCCATATTCAACAAAGAACAGGCAGCTGTGTGGATGGCATGAACAGTGTCCACAGCACGATCATCAACATGAATGAAATCTCTACAAGCATTTCCAGTGCCATGTCACAACAAAGCTCTGCCACAAGAGAGATTACCGACAATGTGAACTGGGCGACCAATGCAAACCGGGAAATCACCTCGCGCATTGCCGAAGTCTCCAATGAAGCCGATGAAAGCATGCGCCTGTCCGAAAATCTCTATAAAACTGCCAGCACAGTTGCCGAAGAAGTCGCTGAGCTGGGCAAACGGATCAATGAAATTATCCTCGATGATAAGTCATAAAAAGAGAGGAAAAGGGCTGAGGCACACAGCTCCTTTTCCCTTTTACTCTCTAGGCGAAATCGACATTGATTTGGATCACACGATTGATGCCGCGATATAAATAAAAGCAAGAAAGTGAATATCTGCTTTATCATAACATGTGGTGCCTCTGTCTGAAGTGTAGAATCTCTGACAGGGTTTAAATCTCAAAAGTTGATTAAATACGTAAAATCACGTATTATCAAAAACGATATATACTATTTCATTAGTCATTTCGTAATGGTGCCATCTGCAGGTAAAAGACGATTGTATAACTACGTTATTAAATAAGCAGGTATGTTGCGTATGACATAGACAATGTGAGGGTTGTCTATGGTTTATTTTGATAAACAGGCAACAGAGAGCCTGTATCAACAGATTGAAATTGATACAGTGGGCGAACGGGTCGTTCTGCCTGATGGGGTGAGTCTGCAAAACGCACATATCTCGCGTGATGGCAGTGATCTTTTATTTACAACAAAAACAGGAGATCACTATTTCGTTGCAGATTATTATCTGCAAGAAAGCTCCTTTGATTTTCTTCTTAATGATGGTTCTGTTCTATCCGGGCGACGTTTTGATACCCTGTCAGACGTAAATGCCATAGAGCAATATGCCCAAGCGTCCCCCTTGCCTATTCCCGGTTTACAAGACCTTCCAACAAGCCAAGACAATCGCATTGATCTTGGTGAAGCAATTGGAACAGTGGAAACCGTCAGCGGCGTTGTTGTCGCCGTGCGAGCAGATGGAAGCTCCATCCAGCTTTCTGTCGGGGATAAGGTCTTTCAAGGTGACAATCTGCAAACCTCTGAAGATGGCGGTGTCGGGATCACACTGGCCGACACCTCAAGCTTTTCCCTTGGCGAAGAATCTGAAATGGTGCTGGATGAACTGGTTTACGACCCAGGCCAAAGCGAAGGCAGCGCCGTTCTCTCCCTTCTGGAAGGAACGGCCAGTTACGTTAGCGGACAAATTGCAAAAATAAATCCGGATGCCGTTGCGATTAAAACCCCGGTTGCCACGATTGGTATTCGAGGGACCAAAGTCTTTGTTGAATATGTCGACGGCAACTTCCGCGCCATTAATCTATTAGAAACCACACTGGAAGGCGAAACCGCCGGCGAAATTGTTATTTTTGATATTGATGGCACTCCGATTTCCTCCACCAATCAGGCCAATATTGGCTGGAGCTGGGATGGTGGAGACCGCAATCAACTCAACATGCTTCGTCTCTCTCCACGCGATGTAGAAAAACTGACCGAAGATGTTCTGGAACACCTTCCACCTAGCCTGGCTGAACAGGCCCTGGAAGCCCGTGAGCTGGAACAAGCCTTAAAAGAAGCCGCCGAAATTGCCGCTGAAGAAGCCGCTGAAGCAGAACGCCTGGCACAAGAAGCCGAAACATCTGCCGAAGAACTGGAACAGGCCGCAGAACTGGCACAGGCCCAAGCTGAAGCCCTGCTGGCAGAAGCCGCCATTGCAGAGGCACAGCTGGAATTGCTGCAACAAGAGCTAAGCGAACTGATTGAGCAAGGCGGCTTGGCCAGTGATATTTTCCTGATGCAAAATGAACTCAACAAGCTGAAAGGAGAATATGATACCCTGCTGGTTGATGCACAGCACGCACAATCTGCAGCACAGGCCGCACAAACAGTGGCCCTGAATGCCTATAGCCACAGCCAATCCCTGCGGGCGGATTATGACAGAGCCAATACGGCTGCACAAACAATTTACCAGGCTGTCCGCGAAGCATCAGAAACATCACAAAACAGCTATTATCGAGCAACAGAATATGTTGGCTATAAGGCCAATGTAGAACGCGAAGAAACATCAAATGCCACACAGGTTGTTCAAGCGCCTCAATCCCCTGTCAGCGCCCCTGTAACACCTGAAAAAGAACCAGAACAAGAAGAAAGTTCAAACGTTTTCATCCCTCATGAAACAGCAACCCAAACCTTTGAAACAGAAGAGAATTTCAGTATCACCGACATTGTCAGCACAGAAACGACATTAAGCGTTTCTGACAATTCCCAAGAGACCACCATCGCAGATGACAATGAAGATCCAGAGACAACAACCAACACTGAAAACACACAAGAACACCCCCAAGAGACAGTCACAGCCCTAAACGGTAAAGCTGTTGATGGCTATCTTAGCGGCGCAACTGTCTTTGTCGATCTGGATAAAGATGGGGTGCAAGATGCCAATGAAACCGACAGTACCACAACGGACAGCCTGGGTAATTATAGCCTGAGCACCACAGCCAGCGACTATATTATTTCCATGATTGGCGGCAGTGATATCGCCACGGGGAAAGCGTTCTATGGCGTTTTGAAAGCCCCGGCGGGTTCCAGCGTTGTTACCCCGTTAACCACATTGCTTACCAACGGTGTTTCCGAAGATGCCCTCAAAACAGCCTTTGGCCTGTCCAGTTCCTTAAGCCTGACTTCAACCGATCCCGTTGCAGGAGCCACTGACAGCACTATTGCCAAACTCGCCGCCATCGGTGTTCAACTTCAAAATACAATTTTGCAAGCTGCTTCGGTCATTGAAGGGGCTGCCAGTGGTGATTTGGATGATGGTTCAACTGGTGGGGCTGTCTTTAATGCCCTTGCCAATGCAATCAACACACAAGGCGCAAGCTTCGATATTTCAGATGCAACCAAACTGCAATCAGTTATTACAACAGCAGCCGGGTCTGTTCTTTCAGGAGCAGAACTCACCACAGCAACCAATGCGGCAGCCAATACGGCACAGATTATCAGCTCTTCAAACAGTGTGATTGACGGATATATATCTTCTGGCGGAACCGGAAATGATTTCCTGTCCAGCCTCGCCCAGGTCGCAGTTGTCGCCAGTGATGCAGCAAGCGCACTGGAAAGCACAGTTGGCAGTGGCGGTGATTTAAGCGCCCTGCAAACCCAATATAGTTCCAGCAACCTGACCAGCAAAATCGAAGCAGCCTCTATTGGCGATGTCAATGGGGATGGGTCTTCAAATACCGTCAACGCCGCCCCAAGCGTCAGCGGGGCTGTTAACCTATCCACAAATGAAGATAGCGCCCTGAGCATTACCTCTTCACAGCTTCTAGCCAACTCCAGTGACACAGATACACTGACTCTTACCAATCTGACAGCCTCTAGCGGGACACTCACCCCCACAGATACCGGCTGGACACTCACCCCTGCAGCCAATTCAACCGATACCATCACCTTAAGCTATTTCGTCTCCGACGGAGTTAAAAGTACATCAGCCAGTGCCACTGTAAGCGTACAGGCCATCAATGATGCCCCAACCGTTTCCGCTAATGTCAGCTTTACAGACCATGATGAAGATGTGGCTATCACACTGACCAAAGCCCAGCTTTTAACCAATACCAGTGATGTGGATGGTGATACGCTGGATGTTATTAATGTAACGGTGACATCTGGTGGTTCTGTTGTGGATAACGGCAATGAAACATGGACCATTACACCGACACTCAATTCTATCGACAATGTGGTTTTAAGCTATAATGTGCGGGATAATAACGGTGGCACCGTCATTCATGGGGCAGTCATTGATCTGGACCCAGTAAATGATGCACCCACTTTATCAGCCGTAGCCTTAAGCAGCGCAACAGAAGACGTTAGCTATACCATCAATGAAAGTACACTGGTGGCCTCAAATGTTGCCACAGATGTGGATGGCGACAGCCTCAGTGTGACCAACATTAGCGTGGACCACGGCAATATTACGGATAATGGCTCCAGTTGGACCATCACACCACAAGCCAATTACAACGGTACAGTCAAAGTCACCTACACAGTCTCAGATGGCACAACGACTTCTTCAAATACGGTTGATCTGATTTATCTTGCCGTCAATGATGCCCCTACCGTTTCCTCCACCCCCGTTGCCCTAAATGGCACAGAAGATAACGCCGTCACCATTACCCAGTCCCAACTTCTGACAAATTATGCCAGTGATGTGGATAATGATACTTTAACACTACAAGAATTAAGCACAACAGCTGGAGGGGGCCTGATTGATAATGGTAACGATACCTGGACCTATACCCCGGTTGCCAATGCCAGTGGCGAGGTGAATTTTACCTTTAAAGTGTTTGATGGTACCACCACAACAAACGGGGCGGCAACCCTGACCCTATCTGCAGTGGATGATGCACCGATAGTAAGTGGCACAGCAACTTTCAGCGGGGTGGAAACAGGAACAGTTTCTTTGACCCCAGCCCAATTGCTGGCTTATGCTTCAGATGTAGACACCAGCAGTGGTAATCTGTCTGTCACGGATTTATCCGCCTCCAGCGGGACACTTACCCCCACAGACTCAGGGTGGACCTTTACCCCGTCCGGAGCAGGCACTGTCACTTTCAGCTATAACGTCTATGACGGGACAAGTAAAACAGCCACGACAGCGACAGCTACAATCTTAAGCACGGAAGAAGCCAATACAGCTCCAAGCGTAGGTGCAGCCATCAGCCTGAGCGGAGATGAAGACGGTGGAGATGATGGGTACATAACCATCACGAAGACGCAATTGTTAAGCGGAGCCTCAGATGCAAACAATGATACGCTTTATGTCAATAACCTGCAGGCCAGTAGCGGGACGTTGATCTATGACAGCTCCAGCGGTAATTGGCATTTTACCCCCACGGCCAACAGTATAGCCGATGTAAGCTTCACCTATCAGGTCAGTGACGGAATTGATTCGGTCAATCAGACCGCAACCTTAAGCCTGAACGCCGTCAATGACGTGCCAACCATCAGTGACAGTGTAAACTTGAACGGCACCGAAGATACAGTCCTGACCATTACCAATGCCCAACTGATTGCCAATGCAACAGATGTGGAAGGTGATACATTGAGCGCCAGCTCTCTGGCAACAAGTGACGGCGGTTCATTGGTCGATAACAATAATGGTACCTGGTCCTATACACCTGCAACCAACAGCACGTCAGGTGTCAATTTCAGCTATGTAATCTCAGATGGAAATGGGGGAAGCGTTAACGCCACAGCAACAGCCTCCTTTACAGCGGTGAATGATGCTCCAACCATTAGTAACAATGTCATCTTAAGCGGAAGTGAAGATACCGACCTGACCATTACAAAGACGCAACTTCTGGCTAATGCCAGTGACGTGGATGGCGATAACCTGCTGGTTCAAAACCTGACGACATCTGATGGCGGCACTCTGATTTATAATGGGAATGATACCTGGACCTACAGCCCGGATGCCAATGATACCTCTAATGTGACTTTCAGCTACGATGTCTCTGATGGCACAACCTCAAGCCCGACATCCGCTATTGCCAGTTTTGCAGAAGACGGTACAACAGAAGGAAGCAGTGGCGCAGATACCATAACCGGGACCACAAGTGCAGATACCATTACAGCTTTGGCCGGAGATGACCTGATCACAGGTGGTTTGGGCGATGATACCATTGATGGCGGTGAAGGCGATGACACAGCCGTCTTTTCCGGAAATGCCGCAGATTATAGTTTTGGTGAAAATGCCAGTGGTCAGATGACCATTACCGATAACAATGGCGCTGATGGAGATGACGGCACTGATGTTCTGGTCTCAATTGAAAAATTCCAGTTTGCCGATCAATTGTTGCAAGAAAATGATAATGATCAGGACGGCCAAGGCGCTGATACCGATGACCGCCTCTTGGGTGGAAATGGCGTAGATACGATCTATGGCGGCGGCGGCAATGATGAAATCCTGTCTTTCAATGCTGCTGATATTCTTTATGGTGGCAGTGGCAACGATAGTCTATGGGGGGGAAATGGGAATGATACGATCACAGGGGGCAGCGGAGCTGATCTGATCTATGGTGAAAATGGCGATGACGTCATTATTCTGAGCAGCGGTGACGTCACCATCAGTGGCGGCAAGGGAACGGATAGCTTACGCCTGAGCAATGGTGACGGACTGGACCTAACCTCCAATACAGTTGATTTGTCTTTACTCGAAGTCATTGATTTACAAACCGATACAGCAAGCAATAGCCTGACACTCACATCAAGCGATATTATTTCCATGAGCAGTAACGATACCTTGATTATTGACGGTAGCACGAACGATAACGTCACCTTAAACGACAGTGGCTGGTCCCAAGGCAGCACATCAAATGGCTATACCGTCTATGAACATTCAACCTCCGGCGCAACCGCACAAGTCGCTGAAAACCTCAATGTCACAAGCAATTAAAATACCCCGTTCAGCTACTCCAGCAGCTATGATCACCTCTGCGTCATGTTGATTTATGTAGAAGGAACAATTCCAGCCTGACCTGCCAGAGCAGACGCTAAATTCTGGTCCCGTCCCTATAAAGTGGAGAGTACTTAACCATAAGTATCTATTTTGATTTAGATAAACTAGGGCGTAAACTCATATTTATGTGTACTTTTACTATACCGCTTGGCGGAATGCTGCTGCAGCAACGGATAAAATTGCCAAGTTTGGTGATTGCACTTGTGTGAGCCCTTCCAGCCTTTCGGCCAGGTAACGAGTTGCCTGTGCCAGTTCGTTTGGGCTACTCAAAGCCATATGTGTCAGGTCTGATTGATAATCAAGGAAATCTGCATTTAGAGCATGAAATGCACTGCGCTCCCAGCGGTCAACCCCTTTAGACAGATCCAGCGCCTTTTCACGTAACATTCCTAAGGAGAAGGCATCTCCAACCTGATAGAACTGCTTAACAACATCCTTCTCATTCTTACCTGTTTTCTCACAAACTTCTGCAGCAGCAAATAAAGATAAGAGATAACGGCTGGATAGAATACGCGCAGCTAATGCTTCAGGTACACCTTCATTACAGAAGCTTTCCACATCATCTTCATATTGAGCCTGATCCTTTGCATTTAACCCCTTGATCAAAGCTGTTGATAACTTCTGCACATCTAACCTTTCAGCCCAATCGAAGATATTTCCCGCTGTCTCAGAAAGATTTTTGCGCAAGAGCCAATGGGTTCCCTGTTCGACCAACACAATTGTCTCATTCATCAATCTGACTTGCGTTTGCGCTGTTACTTTCAGATCAAGGGATTCAATCTCTTGCCATAAAGGCAAGAGGCCGAACATGCGACACATGGTGGCATAAGCTGTTGCAACATGGCGATCTTCACAACCGACATAATCCTGCATATCATTAATGAAGCCACTACCGACCCGATTAATCATACTGTTCACCACTTTTGTCGTGATAATTTCACGACGCAGGGGATGCTTTTTGATCAATTGCGGGAACCGTTTTTGCAACCTTTCAGGAAAATAGCTTTGTAAAATCGTACCGAGAATAGCTTGATCTGGAAAATCAGAATTCAACAGCTCATTATACACAGCCATCTTCGTATAAGACAGTAACACCGCCAGCTCAGGACGCGACAGCCCCTTACCTTGATTTTGACGTTTAAACAGCTCTTCATCATCGGGTAGCGCTTCAATCTGGCGATCAAGATAGGCACCGCGCTCCCCTTTGCTTAAAACCTGCATGACCCGCATATGGCGATCCAGTCGTTCAAAGGCTTTTTGCTGGGAGATGCTCAAGGCTTGAGTTTGGAGATAATTATCACGCAAAACCAACTTACTGACATCATCAGTCATGTCGACCAAAAGCTCATTGCGCTCTTCTTCTGTCAGTTTCCCCGCCTGAACAGCTTGGCCTAATAGGATTTTGATATTCACTTCATGATCTGAGCAATTCACACCTGCCGCATTATCAATGGCATCCGTATTCATCCGCCCACCGGAACGAGCAAACTCAATACGGGCTTTTTGCGTCATGCCAAGATTTGCACCCTCGCCAATCACTTTACAATTCAACTCACCCGCGCTGATACGCACACTATCATTAGCACGATCCCCTGCATCCTGATTGGTTTCATCAGAGGCACGGATATAAGTTCCAATTCCACCAAACCACAACAGATCAACAGATGCTTTCAAAATTGCAGAAATCAACTCATCTGGCGCAAATATATGTTTGGTTAAATTAAGAGCCTGACGGGCAAATTCTGAAAGCTCAATTTTCTTAGATGTACGATCATAAACCCCACCGCCTTCTGAAAGTAAGCTTTTGTCATAACTGGCCCAATTCGAAATTTCCATTTCAAAAAGACGCTTGCGCTCTTGGAATGATTTCGCTGCATTTGGTGAGGGATCAATAAAAATATGGCGATGATCAAAGGCTGCGACCAAGCGGATTTTATCAGATAATAGCATGCCATTACCGAACACATCCCCACTCATGTCACCAATGCCGATGACCGTGAATTCTTCATTCTGCGTATCGCAGTTCATTTCACGGAAATGACGCTTAACAGCTTCCCATGCCCCTTTGGCCGTAATGCCCATTTTCTTATGGTCATATCCGTTTGAACCACCCGAAGCAAACGCATCTCCTAACCAGAAACCGTAATCTTGTGAAATACCATTAGCGATATCTGAAAAAGTCGCTGTTCCCTTATCTGCTGCGACAACCAGATAGGTATCATCTTCATCATATCGAATGGTATTTTCAGGGGGAACAGCTTTACCTTCAACAATATTATCTGTCACATCCAATAAGGCACTAATAAAAGTCTTGTAACATTCTTTGCCATAAGCAAAACGATCAAAACCACGGGGTTCCATATCCGGTGTTTTTGCAATGAAGCCCCCCTTTGCCCCATCCGGGACGATCACCGCATTTTTCACCATCTGGGCCTTCACAAGCCCAAGAATTTCCGTACGGTAATCATCAACACGATCGGACCAACGCAATCCCCCGCGCGCAACTTTCCCGCCTCGCAAATGGACGCCTTCTACTTTGTTTGAAAAAACAAAAACTTCAAACTTTGGCTTTGGCAGTGGCATCAATTCTATATGAGCACAATCAAACTTGATGGAAATATAGCTTTTAAAGGCTCCACGAGCCTCTTTCTGAAAGAAATTCGTGCGCAAAGACGCCCGAATAAGATTATAGAAAATCTTCAGAATTTCTTCTTCATGTGCACTTCCTACCGTTTCAAAATGAGCTTCAACAGCAGCTTCCATACTTTGAATATGATCAGAACGATTAATCGTTTCGATTTCCGGAGAAAACTTTGCGTAAAACAAATCAACCAGAGAACTTGCCAAAGAACAATTTTTGACGAGAACCTCTTCCACATGTTCTTGCGAAAAGGGGGCTTGAAGCTGTTTCATATATTTGAAATAAGCCCGCAGCAGATCAATCTCACGATAACCCAACCCACCAGAGGTCAACAGACTGTTAAAACCATCAATCGTTAATGTGCGGTTCAATCCCCCTTCAATCAAATCACACAAGATATTTTCCAGGCTCGATAGCTCATGCGGGGCAGAAAATTGCACTCGCACATCATGGGCACAAAGAGGTGCATTATGGGAATCTGCACGAATAAAAAGCGGCTCTTCCGTTAAAACATAAAGCCCCGTACTTTCCAAAATTGGGACAAGTCGAGAAAGCGCAACTGTTGCGACCGCATCAAAAATAACCAAGCCAAAACGGTTATCATCTCCCTCAAGATCATAACAAGCTGCCATTCCCCCTTTCTCAGCAGCACAATCTTGAAGACCTTTTGCATGAACACCACTTGTTTCATTTATGATCACAGAAATACTCTGATCCTTCGGAGATAACTGCATACCTGCTTTGGGGTTAAGTCTCGAAAGGATTGAACCAAAAGCATCTGTCCGGGAAGAATGCTGCATTTTTTTCATAAAGCCTCCTAAAAACAGAGCGTATTCGCAACACACTGCTTTACTGTAAATGTTAATTTTGTGATCACATTATCACAATAATACATCCAATTACACACCTAATTTAAGATATAAAAGCCTATCCCTTTGTTTTTCATAAATTATAGGATTTATATTTTTGATCAAAAAAATAGCTCACCTAACAAAATTTAGGTGAGCTAAGGTAAACAGTAAGCTAGGGAGTCTTACCGCTGAATTGCTGAGCTCCATGCCCAGCAGGGGAGTGCCTCTTTAACGCGACAGGAAACGGACCATCCAATCTGCAACAACAGCAGAGTCTGGTCCATCTTGATCCTGCGCTAATTTTTCCAGTGCAGGATCTGCGCTACTTTCGGGAACCACAGCACCCCGTCGCGCTAAAATCAGGTCTTTTTCATAGTCACTTTGAAATTCAGGATGCGCCTGAAATGTCAAAATCTTGTCACCATAAAGCAGACCGGCATATTCACAGAAATCAGATGAAGCGATCACTTTCGCCTGAGCAGGCTTTTCAACAACCTGATCCTGATGCATGGCATTAATCGTAAAACCAGAACAGCCCTGAGCCAGATCAAAATCAGGTATCAGCTTATAACTATGTAAACCAACGCCCCAGCCTTTCTGAGACTTTTCAACACGCCCACCGAGGGCAGAAGCAATGATTTGATGCCCAAAACAAATCCCAACCATGGGAACTTTGCTTTCATCAATCGCTTGAATCAGCCCTTTTAAGGCGATCATCCATGGCAGGTTTTCATAAACACCATTGCGTGACCCGGTAATCACCCAACCATCACACTGATTGGCATGATCTGGAAAAACATTGTTCATCACGCTGAAAATTTCAAATTCCATGGCAGCATCTGCCTTACCCAACAAGGTAACAAACATATCGGCATAACTACCATATTGATCAATCAGTTCCGGCGGCGTCGTGCCAGTTTCCAAAATTCCAATTTTCATATTCTTTTCCTAAATGCGACCAACCGGGTTTGGCTTTGCACCCTTTTTAATTGCCATCAAGCACAGAAAGTCATGGGCAATTGTCGCTGCATTAATAGCTGTCACTTCTGCCACATCATAAGCTGGTGCGACCTCAACAACATCAACGCCGACAATATTAAGATCCCCAAGATTTCTGACAATTTCCAAAGCTTGCGCAGGCGTCAACCCACCGGAAACTGGCGTACCTGTCCCCGGGGCAAAGGCTGGATCAAGACAATCAATATCAAAGGTGACATAGACCTTATGATCACCAATGCGTTCTTTAATGGCCTCCAGCGTTTTTTCTGTACCATTGCGATGAACCCAAGGCGCTGTAAGCCACTCAAACCCATGATCGGTATCATTGGCGGTACGTAAACCAACCTGACAAGACTTACTTACATCCAAAATCCCCTCATTCTTAGCACGCAAGAACATAGAGCCATGGTCAAATCGCTTGCCATCATCAGGCCAGGTATCGCAATGGGCATCAAAATGAAGCAAAGCCACAGGGCCATGATGTTTATGAATTGCACGCAAAATCGGATAGGTGACAAAATGATCCCCCCCAAAGGTCATCGGCATAACACCTTTATCCAAAATCCCGCTAATATGGCTTTCAATAGTCTCCACCACTGTTTCAGGATGGTGGGGGTCAACCATGCAATCCCCATAATCCACAACAGCCAATGTATCAAACGGATCAAATCCAAACGGAAAAGCATCCAATTCCGCCAATTGTACAGATGCCTGCCGTATCGCACGCGGACCAAGACGAGAACCTGGACGATAAGTCACCGCATTATCAAAAGGCACACCACTAACAGCCACATCAACCCCTTCAAGATCACGGGTATATTTGCGTCGCAGAAAACTCAATGCCCCGCCGTAGGTCATTTCAGGCCAGCGCCCGTAAACGTCCTTCTTCATAAAGGCCTGATCGCCATTATCCATATCAGACATAAAGCCACTCCTAATTAAGCTGATTTCTTTTTCATACGGCGCATCTGGAAGACCGTTGCCAGAACACCGACAGCAACAACTGCAATCATCAATGTTGCCAGCGCATTAATTTCCGGACTAACACCAAGGCGCACCTTAGAGAAAATCACCATTGGCAACGTACTGTTACCAGGCCCAGACACAAAGCTGGCGATCACGAGATCATCAAGTGACAGTGTAAAAGACAACAACCAGCCAGAAATAATCGCAGGCATAATCAACGGCAGTGTTACCAAGAAGAACAGCGAGCTAGGTTTTGCGCCCAAATCCATGGCAGCCTCTTCTAAAGACTCATCCATTGTGGAGAGACGAGACTGAATAATGACTGCCACATAAGCCATACAGAACGTGACATGAGCGATAATCACCGTCATCGTGCCGCGCCCAGATGGCCATCCAAACAGCCCCTCCATCGCCACAAACAACAGCAATAATGACAGACCTGTAATGACTTCCGGCATCACCAACGGTGCGGTTACCATCCCGGACAGTGCCATGCGCCCACGAAAGCGCTTGAAGCGTGACAGACAAAAACCTGCAATCGTCCCCAAAACAACAGCCAGCGTTGCACTGATTACTGCAATTTTCAAACTCATCAAGGCAGCATCAATGATCTGGTCATTTTCAAGCAGCTTGCCATACCATTTGGTGGAAAAGCCCCCCCAAACGGTAACAAGCTTTGACTCGTTAAAACTATAGACGATCAAGGAGACAATCGGTGCGTAGAGAAAAGCAAACCCTAATGTCGCGCTAATGAGCAAAAAAGTAGACTTCGTTCTCATTAGTATTCCTCCCCTTTATTTCCTTGTGCATTTCTAAACAACATAATCGGCAAAACGAGGAACAAGAGCATGACAATTGCCACAGCTGAAGCCATCGGCCAATCACGGTTCAGGAAGAATTCATCCCACAGGACACGCCCGATCATGAGCGTCTCAGACCCGCCTAACAACGCGGGGATCACAAATTCACCAACGGCAGGAATAAAGACCAGCATGCAACCTGCAACAATCCCGGGGACTGAAAGTGGTAAGGTGACATAGATAAAGGTTTCCCATGATTTCGCCCCCAGATCAGCCGCAGCTTCCAGCAAGGTGCCATCCAACTTTTCCAAAGTGGTATAAAGCGGCAAAATCATAAACGGCAAATAGGTATAGACAATACCGATATAAACCGCCGCATCCGTATTCATGATCGTCAGTGGCTGGTCAATAATACCAAGATTTAGCAACACATTATTGATCACCCCATCCTTTTTCAAAAAACCCATCCACGCATAAACACGCAGCAGAAAGGAGGTCCAGAATGGCAGGATGACAAGAGCAAGAAGAACCGGGCGATAAGATGGCGCACTGCGCGCAATCATATAAGCCATTGGGTAAGCGATCAGCAGCGTAAAGAAGGTTGAAACGGCTGCAATTTTGATCGAGCTCCAATAAGCGTCAATATAAAGGGTATCTTCCAACAAAAAGAGATAATTGCCGAAATTCACCTTAAAAGAAGCGATAGCCTCTTCCGCATCCCAATCCAGTAGAGCACTGTAAGGCGGCTGTGCAATCTCTGTTGTTGCGATAGAAATTTTGAACACAACAATAAACGGAACAAGGAAGAAGACAGCCAACCAAACGGTTGGAATGGAGACTACGAACGCCCGCCCCCAATTGATCTTCTTTTTAATCTTATGCGCAATTGTCTTAAGGGCTGGTGAAATGACCCAAGCTGCGCCACCTGATGCACTCATGACGTCAACACCACACAACTAGTGGGCCCCCAAGTTAGAAAAACTTTATCATTCCAGGTAAAACGTTCATCTTCACTACGCTCACGGTTAAAGCGGGTAATACGAACATTTTTCCCCGTATCCAGACGAACCTTAAAGACAGACATATTCCCCATATAGGCAATATCAACAATCTCACCTGGGCAGCAGTTGTACTCATACTCAGATTTTGTATGACTGATGATGACTTTCTCAGGACGAACCGCAACACCAACTTTTTGATTTGGCGAACAACTAATCCCGTGACTGACATAAAGATTGCTACCTGCCTCTTTTGACTCAATCATCACATGGTCAGGCTCATCAACCGCAACATGTCCATCAAAGATATTTACAGAACCGATAAATTCCGCGACAAAGCGACTGGTTGGGTATTCGTAAACCTCATGCGGCTTACCTAGCTGTTCGATCTCACCTTCATTCATCACCGCCATACGAGAAGCTAATGTCATGGCTTCTTCCTGATCATGGGTCACAACAACAAAAGTGACCCCCAGCGATTCCTGAATATTGATCAACTCAAACTGTGTTTCTTCACGCAGTTTTTTATCCAATGCTCCCAACGGCTCATCCAACAAAAGCACTTTAGGGCGTTTAATCAAGGCACGCGCCAAGGCCACACGCTGGCGCTGGCCACCGGAAAGCTGATCCGGTTTGCGCTTGGCAAATTTCGTCAATTGAACCAGCTCAATCATTTCCTGAACACGCTGCTTAATCTCACCAGAAGGTACCCCTTCTCGTTTCAGACCAAAGGCAATATTCGCCTCGACACTTAGATGAGGAAACAACGCATAAGACTGGAACATCATATTGATTGGACGTTTCCATGGTGGAATATCAGCCATATCCACACCATCAATAATGATTTGCCCGCTGGTTGGCGTTTCAAAACCGGCCAACATACGTAACAACGTACTTTTACCAGAGCCGGACCCGCCTAATAAGCAGAAGAGTTCAGATTGATAAATATCTAAAGAAATGTCATTTACGGCGACAAAATCACCAAACTTCTTCGTGACATTCTTAATCTGAATAAACGGCTCTGTCTCATTGACTTCCGGTTGAATAGCTTCTGCTTGAAGAGACATGATAAAAACCCTGAGATTTTATTATTATATATAAGTGCTCAATAAAATAAGGGAGGAACATATCATATGCCCCTCCCTTTAAAGTCATTAGCGACCAGTCTTAATGGCTGTCCAAGCTCGTGACAACAGACGGTCAAACTTGGCAGTGTGCGCTTTTTGTGCGAACAGCTTCGCTTTAACCTTCTCTGCCGGATAGATACCGGCATTTGCCTTCACTTCATCAACGATATGCGGTGTTGCTGCTTTGTTAGCAACTGCATAGAAAACGAAGTTGGCAATAGAAGCACCTGTTTCCGGCTCCAATACAAAGTCAATAAACTTATGTGCTGCTTCTTTATGCGGTGCATCAGCTGGAATTGCCATCAAATCAAACCAAGCCAAAGAACCTTCAGACGGGATCACATAATCAACATTGATGCCGTTCTTTGCCTCTTGTGCACGGCTTTGAGCTTGCAGCATGTCGCCATTATAGCCAATTGCCATACAGATTTCGCCGTTTGCCAAGTCAGAGATTGTCTTGGAAGAGTTGAAATATTTAATGTTGGCGCGTGTCGCATTGAACAATTCTTGCGCCTTCTTCAGATCACCCTTCTTTTCACTATTGGGATCAAGACCCAAGTAGTTGAGTGCAATAGAAACCATCTCTGCCGGAGAGTCCAACACACCAATGCCGCAATCTTTCACTTTTGCTGCCATTTCCGGCTTGAACAAAAGATCCCAGGAATTATTTGGCAGGCCGCCAAAACGCTCAGCCAACATATCCATATTATAAGCAATACCGATTGTCCCCCATGTGTATGGCACACCATATGTGTTACCCGCATCATGGTCTTCAACAGCCTTTTTCAGCCCTGCATCAAGGTTGCCATAGTTAGACAGTGACGCTTTATCGACTTTAGAGTAAATACCCGCCTGAATTTGGCGTTCCAAAAACGCACCAGTGGGAACAACAACGTCATAACCACTGCCACCAGCCATTAACTTAGCTTCCAGCACTTCGTTTGAATCATAGACATCATAATTCACTTTAATGCCTGTTTTTTCTTCAAACTTTTTCAGATAAGCCGGATCAAAATAGTCTGACCAGTTATAGATATTCAGTACTTTTTCTTCTGCAACAGCGCTAAAGGCCGTACCGACGGACAAAACGGCTGTTAAAGCGAGTGATTTAAACTTCATTGGAAACCTCCAGATAAAAAAATTGGTTTTTCTTGACGTTGTTTCAATTAAATTCCGAGTTTATCGCGCATTTGGTACCACCAAGAGCCAATAACATTGTAAGGAACACGGAAAAGCTGACCACCAGGCAACGGGTAAAACGGCAGCTTGGCAAAATGATCAAAACGTTTTGCATCACCATCCAGCGCTTCAGCCACAAGACGACCAGCAAGATGGGAGCAGGTTACGCCGTGACCACTGTAGCCATGGGCGTAATAGACACGGTCATTCATACGACCGAAATGCGGAATACGGGTGTAAGTCAGGGCGAAATTACCACTCCAGGCATAATCAACCTTCACCCCCTTGAGCTGCGGAAATGTTTTAAGCAAATGCGGCAACACAACAGCAGGAACGTTTGCCGGGTCCTGCCCGCCATATGATGTCCCACCACCATAAATCAGGCGGTTATCAGCTGTGCAACGGAAGTAATCCAGCATATAGTTACAGTCTTCAACACAGGTATCAGATGGCAACAGTTCGCGGCACTTTTCTTCGCCCAAAGGTTCTGTACAGATCACCTGCGTGCTTACCGGCATGGTCTTATCATAGAGTTCCGGGATAGATTTCCCCATATAGGCATTGCCACAGACAATCACATATTTTGCAATTACCTTGCCTTTTGCCGTTTCGACTTCCGGCTTTGGCAGTTCTTTTCTGATTTTTTCCACACGAGACATTTCAAAGACCCTGCCCCCCAGGCTTTCAATGGCACGTGCCTGACCAAGGCACAGATTCAGCGGGTGAATATGCCCACCTTTTTTATCAATCATACCGCCAATATACGCTTGGCTCGTCACATGTTCGTCAAGCTGGCTACGATCCAACAACTCCAAACCGTCATGACCATGGGTCGCCCAATTACGTTTCAGGTCTTCCAGCTCGCGCATTTGCTTGGATGTAAAAGCAGCAAACACGTTGTTCGGCTTATAGTCACATTCGATATTATATTTCTCAATACGTTCCCGAATGATATTACCGCCTTCTAACGACATATCGCCTAACGCAACAGCAGCTTCACGACCATAACGTTTTTCGATCACTTCCATATCACGGGAATAACCGTTAACGATTTGACCACCGTTGCGACCAGAAGCCCCCCAACCGATACGGGAGCCTTCCAGAACAGCGACTTTATATCCTTTTTCCGCAAGATGCAGCGCACTTGAAAGGCCCGTGAACCCTGCACCAACGATACATACATCAGCTTCAACCGTACCATCCAATTGAGGGCGAACCGTTGTATCATTTGCCGTAGCTGCATAGTACGAACCAACGTGTTCATTACTTTGAAGAACAATTTGAGACATTTTAAAGCGTACCTAAATAAGTTTCATATTCAGCGTCAGTGACGCGGGCTTTGAATTTTGCGAATTCTTGAAGTTTGACGGCTGTGAAGACTTCGACCAATTGATCGCTCAGCACATTCTTAATCAATTCACTGCCGTCAAACGCACGGATGGCATCGGGCCATTCCGTTGGCAGGGATTGATGGGGGAGTTCACTGGCATATGTATCGCCGACTGTTTCTTCCGGCGCTTCCAGCTTATTTGTAATTCCATGCAGGGCCGCACCCAGAACAGCAGCCAAAACCAAATACGGGTTGGCATCGGCCCCGGCCACACGGTGCTCAATACGGCGTGCAACATTCGGGCTTTCCGGCACACGCACAGCAACAGTGCGGTTCTCATAGCCCCAGTTCGCTACGATTGGAGCATGGGCACCCGGTGTAAAACGACGATAAGAGTTGGCATGCGGCGCAAAAATCAACATGCTTGCACGCATACATTCAATAAGCCCGGCAATAGCGTGACGTAAAACATCTGTGCCTTCTGCTGTACCGCTGTCAAAAATGTTTTTCCCGCTCTCATCCAACAGACTGAAATGAACATGGAACCCGTTACCACTTTTATCACCCGCTGGCTTCGCCATGAAACTGGCCAAATGCCCATGTTTTTTAGCAACACCTTTCACAATACGCTTGAACATCACCGCATGATCAGCTGCCGATAATGCATCGGCTTCATGATTTAGGTTCAACTCAAACTGCCCTGTCCCCATTTCAGCAATCACTGTATCGGCAGGCACACCTTGTGCATCACAAGCTTCGCGAATTTCAGACAGAATATGTTTAAAATCATCCAGCTCACCGATGGAATAAACATCGTTGCGCTCAAATGCGTAACCTTGCGGCATCCAGGGGGACATCATCGGCTGCTTTGCCTGAATGGAAGCAATATCAAAAAGATAAAATTCCAGTTCAGTTGCAACAACTGGCGTCAAACCCAGCGCCTTGAATTTTTCACAAATCACCTGAAGACACTGACGCGGATCAGCCGTAAATGGGCTGCCATCCGGATTTGTCATCATTGAAATAACCTGTTGGCGTGGCGCATCTTCCCAAGTCACCGGTGCAAGTGTGTTTTTAATCGGCACACAAATACCGTCACTATCACCTGTTTCAAAAACCAGGCCGTTTTCGATCACATCGTCGCCCCAGTAATCCACCCCAACAACAGAACGTGGCATCTTGAAGCCTTCTGTCATGATCTTATCCAGACTGGTTGCAGGAAGACGCTTCCCTCGTAACTGACCATTCAGATCAGAAAGAAAGATGTCGAATTCCGCAACTTGGATATTTGAATTATTTACTGTCACTTCTCTTTTCCCTATTGCCTCAATGGAAGCAGGTCATGTCGTTTACTTGATATAAATGTGATCACAAAATTGAATTTCGTCAAGAGTATTTTTCAAGATCATAAAATCTTAATTGTTTTTTTGTGATCATGAATAAGCTATTATGCAGCCATAAAAACGCCGTAAACACAGGCAATAGGTTGAGATTATGAATAAAAATAAAACTGTAAAAATCACACCAATCGAAAAGAACGATGACCTTACCGTCAACCAATGGGTCTATCGCTCTTTGCGTAAATCTTTAATGATCGGACAGATCTCCCCCGGCAGCGCCATAACGATTCGAGGACTGGCAACCGAACTTGATGTAAGCCCCATGCCCGTGCGTGAGGCCCTACGTCGCCTTATCAGCGAAGGTGCCCTTGAAATGCTGGACAACAGACGCCTCAAGGTCCGCACCATGACAGCCCAGCGCTTTAAGGAACTTTGTGACGTGCGTATTTTATTAGAGACACATGCCGCAGAAAACGCCCTTCCCTATATGCGCGAATCTGACACAGCACACCTCAAAGAACTCGACAAACAAGTAAACAGCGCTTACGACACAGAAGATATCGAAGGTGGCAGCCTGGCTAACCAAGAATTTCACCGCTACCTCTACACGCGCAACCCTCATCAGGTCAGCCTGCGCTTAATCGAAGGGATCTGGATGCAACTTGGCCCCTTCTTTCGCGTTGTTACCGATAAACTTAGAGAAAACTACGTGATTGACCGCCACTCTGAAGCCATTGATGCAATTGAGCGAAGCGACAGCTTTGCCCTCAAGCGCGCCATTGAGGCTGATATCCGAGATGGCATTGCCACCATCCAGTCCATTGAAGGACTCGAAGAAATTTTCGATCCACAATAAAACGTCTAACCACCCCAAAAACTTAGATTTTTTCAAATATGATCACAAAACAACCTCGCCCTTCGGCGGGGTTTTTTATTTTCTTGTGTTGACTTTGCTAAAAATGTGATCACAATTAAGGGAATTTTACAGAGGTTCCAGAAATGACAGACATAACCAATTCAACCAACTGGTTTGAGCGCGCAGCTAATTTACAGTTCACATCACAAGCTTTTATTGATGGGAATTATGTCGATGCAGCAAGCGGTAAAATGTTTGACTGCATCAGCCCAATTGATGGACGCACACTGACATCTATCGCCGCATGCGGTGAAGAAGATGTAAATCGCGCCGTTAAAGCAGCCCGCGCAGCTGTAAATGACGAACGCTGGAGTGGCCTTGCCCCGACAGAACGTAAAAAAATCCTGTTGCACTTTGCCGACCTGATCGAGGCCAATGGTGACGACTTAGCCCTGTTAGAAACACTGGACATGGGCAAACCGATTTCTGATGCACTGGCCATTGACGTTCCCGCAACGGTGAGGTCTTTCCGTTGGTACGCAGAAGCTATTGACAAAATTTATGATGAAGTTGCCCCCACAGCGCCGAACTTCCATGCCACAATCACACGCGAACCAATCGGTATTTGTGCAATTGTTGTTCCCTGGAACTTCCCCATGATTATGGCGGCCTGGAAATTGGCCCCGGCTTTGGCAGCAGGTAATTCCATCATCTTAAAACCAGCTGAACAATCTTCTCTGACAGCCATCCGTCTCGCAGCCCTGGCCGCAGAGGCCGGCATTCCTGATGGCGTCTTCAATGTTATTCCGGGTATGGGCGTTGAAGCTGGAAAAGCGATTGGTCTTCACATGGATATCGACGGCGTCTTTTTCACAGGCTCCACACAAGTCGGTAAGTTTTTCCAACAATATTCAGGTCAATCCAACCTGAAACATGTTGGTCTGGAATGCGGTGGCAAAACGGGGCATATCATCTTGGATAGCTGTCAACGTCTAGATGATGCCGCCACCGCAGCCACTTTTGGCATTTTCTTTAACCAAGGCGAAATGTGCACTGCGGGTTCACGTTTAATTATTCACGAAAAGGTCAAAGACCAAGTTCTGGATAAGATGCAGTCTATCGCCAGCACAATCACCCCTGGCAATCCATTGGATACACACACATCCATGGGGGCAATGGTTGATCATGAACATACAGAAAATGTCATGCGCTATATTAACGTGGGTAAAGAAGAGGCCAACCTTCTCATCGGTGGTAATCAAGTCAGTCCGGTTGAAGGCGGGTGCTATATCGAACCAACCATCTTCGATAAGGTTGATAACAGCACACACCGTATTGCCCGTGAAGAAATCTTCGGTCCGGTCCTGTCTGTCATCACGGTTAAAAGTGCTGAAGAAGCAATCAGGGTTGCCAACGACAGTATTTATGGTTTGGCGGCAGGTATCTGGTCTGATGATATCAATGTTTTACATAAGTCTGCCCGCGCACTGAAAGCCGGGGTTGTCTATGCCAACTGTTATGACTGTGACGATATCACCACCCCGTTTGGGGGCTACAAACAATCAGGGATCGGGCGTGATAAGTCGCTGCACGCTTTTGACAAGTATACCGAGCTTAAGTCCACCTGGCTGAAACTCTACTGATTTTAAAAATAGACTCTAGTTTTATAAGGAGATGCCGAAATGGCAACGAACGCTAATCTTTTGGAGCGTCGCGTAGACGCTATCTCTCGCGGTGTTGGTTTTATCACTGACTTTTTTGCAGAACGTGCTGAAAATTCAGAAATCTGGGATGTGGAAGGCCGCCGTTTTATCGACTTCGGTTCCGGCATCGGTGTGTGTAACACGGGTCATCGCCATCCTAAAGTCATGGAAGCGATTGAAAAGCAAATTGCCTCTTTCACTCACACATGCCATCAGGTCACCCCTTACGAAAACTATGTGGAACTGGCTGAAAAACTGAACACCGCTGTTTATGGCCCGTCTAAAAAGAAAACCGCTTTTGTCTCCACTGGGGCAGAAGCCGTTGAAAATGCCATCAAGATTGCCCGTGCCCACACAGGGCGCACAGGTGTCATTGCCACAAACGGTGGCTTCCATGGTCGTACCTTTATGGGCATGAGCCTGACCGGGAAAGTCATTCCTTATAAGGCTGATTTCGGCTCCATGATGAATGACGTCTTCCACTTCCCCTATCCAAACCCGGTTCACGGTGTTTCTGTGGATGTCTCTATCAAGGCATTGGAAAACCTGTTTAAGTCAGATATCGGTGCAAACCGTGTGGCTGCCATTATTTTTGAACCAACACAAGGTGAAGGTGGCTTCTATGTCGCCCCACAAGAGTGGGTAGAACGTATCCGCGCCATCTGTGATGCACATGGCATTGTCATGATCGCCGATGAAGTTCAATCTGGCTTTGGCCGTACAGGTAAGTTCTTTGCCATGGAACATTATGGCGTTGAAGCTGACCTGACCACAACGGCCAAAGGGCTTGGTGGCGGTATGCCAATTTCTGCTGTAATTGGTAAAGCCGAAATTATGGATGCCCCAAATCCCGGTGGCCTCGGCGGGACATATGCTGGTAATGCCGTCGCGGTGGCGGCAGCCAATGCGGTATGTGACATCATGTCTGATCCCGCCTTTCATGCGCGCACCACAGCGCTTGGCAAAAAGCTGCGCAGCATGTTGAACGAACTGAAATCAAATGTTTCCCAAATTGCCGATGTCCGGGGCCAGGGCCTGATGGTTGCGGTTGAATTTATGGAAAATGGTACACCACGCGCTGATATGGTGCCTTCCATCATGAAATACGCCAAAGACAATGGCCTGATCCTTCTGTCTTGCGGCACTTTTGGGAACTGCATCCGCTTCCTGCCACCACTGACGATCGAAGACAGTGTTTTTGATGAAGCACTCACCATCATTGCTGATGCCATCAAGCAAGCTGCCTAAGAGGAAAGAATGATGAACCTATCAAATCCTAATCTACTTCGCAGTCAATGTTTTATTGATGGTGCCTGGGTTGATGCTGATAACGGTGCCACAATGCCCGTCACGAACCCGGCAACAGGTGAGATTATCTGCACCGTTCCTAAAATGGGACAAGCAGAGACTGAACGCACAATTAAAGCAGCTGAAATTGCTCAAAAAGACTGGAAACATCGCCCAGCCAAGGAACGCTCAAGCATTTTGCGCAAATGGTTCAACCTGATTATGGCAAATCAGGAAGACCTTGCCCAAATCATCACAGCTGAAATGGGCAAACCGTTGGCAGAGGCCCGTGGTGAAGTTGCTTATGGCGCCAGCTATATCGAATGGTACGCTGAAGAAGCCAAGCGTATCTATGGTGAAACAATTCCGGCACCATCTGATGACAAACGCGTCATTGTGATGAAACAGCCGATCGGGGTGATCGCCTCAATCACCCCGTGGAATTTCCCCAATGCCATGATCACCCGTAAAATCGCCCCTGCCCTGGCTGTGGGCTGTGCATCAGTGATGAAACCGGCTGAACAAACACCCCTTTCTGCCCTTGCCCTGTGCGTGCTGGCAGAAGAAGCTGGCCTGCCCAAAGGACTAATGAATTGTATCGTTGGGGATCCAATTAAAATTGGCGGTGAAATGACCTCCAACGACATCATCCGCAAAGTCACCTTTACAGGATCGACAGGCGTGGGACGTTTGCTCATGTCACAATGTTCGACAACCATTAAAAAGATGGGCCTGGAACTTGGTGGTAACGCCCCCTTCATCGTCTTTGATGATGCAGACCTTGATGCTGCAGTTGAAGGGGCAATGATGTCCAAATACCGCAATTCCGGTCAAACTTGCGTCTGTGCGAACCGTCTTTACGTGCAAGAAGGTGTCTATGATGCCTTTGCTGAAAAGCTCGCAGCCAAAGTGGCCGAACTTAAAGTCGGCAATGGTGTTGAAGATGGTGTGGCCCAAGGCCCCCTGATTGATATGAAAGCTGTTGAAAAAGTAGAAGAGCATGTGGCTGATGCGGTTGCCAAAGGCGGTGAAGTGATCTGTGGTGGTAAACGCCATGAACTTGGCATGAGTTTCTTTGAACCAACCATCATTAAAAATGTCACCAAAGATATGAAAGTAGCACGTGAAGAAACCTTCGGACCAGTTGCACCACTATTCAAATTTAAAGATGCAGAAGATGTCATTGCCCAAGCCAATGACACAGAATTCGGCCTGGCGTCTTATTTCTATTCCAACAATATGAGCAACATCTTCCGTGTTGCAGAAGAACTGGAATACGGCATGGTCGGCGTCAACACAGGCATCCTGTCAAATGAAGCTGCCCCATTTGGCGGTATCAAACAATCCGGTTTGGGCCGTGAAGGTTCCAAGTTTGGTTTGGATGATTATCTGGAACTGAAATACGTCCTGCTTTCTGAAATTTAATTTCCCCTCTTAAATCTCCCCTGAGGGGTCACTTTCAACCCACAAAGTGGCCCCATTTTTTTCTCACAGGAGGTTCTTATGAACGATTTTGGCGATAACTTTACAAAAGACATTCAAACCATTGATGCAGCCCATCATTGGCATCCTTTTACCGACACGAAATCCCTGAATAAAAAGGGGGCTCGCGTCATCACAAAGGGTGAAGGCATCTATCTGTGGGATTCAGAAGGGAACAAGATTTTAGATGGTATGGCCGGCCTATGGTGTACAAATTTGGGCTATAACCGCAAGGAACTGATTGAAGCAGCCTATCAACAACTACAAGAGCTGCCCTATTACAACACGTTTTTCCAAACCACAACGACACCTTCTGCACAGCTTGCTCAAGAAATTGCCAGCATCACACCGGGTGATCTGAACCATATTTTCTTTGCCAATTCCGGTTCAGAAGCCGTGGACACCATTATCCGCATGGTTCGCCATTATTGGGTGTTAGAAGGTCAGCCTGAAAAGAATACTGTCATTGGTCGTATTAATGCCTATCACGGCAGTACGATCGGTGGCACCAGCGTTGGCGGCATGAGTGGTATGCATGACCATGGTGGTCCCTACCTTCCAAATATCGCTCATGTCCGCCAACCCTTCTGGTATAAAGAAGGGGAAGATTTGCCACCAGAAGAATTTGGTCTTCTGGCCGCCCGAGATTTGGAAGAGAAAATCCTTGAAATCGGTACTGATAAAGTTGCCGCCTTTATTGGCGAACCCATCCAGGGGGCTGGCGGCGTCATTGTCCCACCAGAAAGTTACTGGCCGGAAGTTCAACGCATCTGTCAAAAATATGACGTACTGCTAGCAGCAGATGAAGTGATCTGCGGCTTTGGTCGCACAGGAAACTGGTTCGGCTGTGAAACCTTTGGCTTCCAGCCCGATATTATGTCCATGGCGAAAGGTCTCTCATCCGGCTACCTGCCGATCTCTGCTGTCGCTGTCGGTGGTCGTATTGCCGACAGCTTCATTGAAAAAGGTGGGGAGTTTTACCACGGTTTCACCTATTCAGGTCATCCCGTAGCCGCAGCCGTTGCCATTAAAAACATTCAAATTCTCAAAGAAGAAAAGATTATTGAGACTGTACGCAACGAAATTGGCCCTTACTTCCAGACCCAACTTCATACCACCCTTAGGGACCATCCTCTTGTTGGTCACATCGAAGGTAAAGGACTGGTCGCAGGTATTGCTTTGGTTAAAGATAAAAAGAGTAAAACCTTCTTTGAAAATGGCGGCGACGTCGGCACAATTTGTCGTGACTTCTGCTTTGACAACAACCTGATCATGCGTGCTGTTGGGGATCGCATGGTTGCCTCCCCTCCCCTCATTATTACAAAAGCGGAAATCGACGAACTCTGCGCCAGGGCAAAAAAATGTTTTGACCTAACCCTTGAAAAACTGGGGTAATCCCATGGATATAGGAATGCGTCTTATTAAGGCGTAAACTAGTCTGAAAACAATAGATCGTACCTTTTAGGTTTTTGATATTAGAGCGTGAAACCATAAGTGGTCAGATTATGCGCGCGCTAACAATTGCCGCAGGGCACTTTCCATACGAGGATAATCAATCTCGTGAATTTCAATACTTTTACCAATACCAGTGAGGGTCGTAATACAAAGTTCCCCGCCAATATGTTCACGAAATTCTTCAATCCCAGCAAGCAAGTCTTTCTGATGAGTATGTAAAACCGGATGTGACAGCTCAAATCCAATATTTTCCAACAGGCCAATAATATGTTCGACAGAGTGCGAAGATAAGAGCCCACTATGCATGGCATAGAGAACGTCCAGCGCTATACCAATAGCCACTGCTTCACCGTGACGTAAATCATGGCTACTCATTGCCTCAAGCTTATGGGCCGACCAGTGGCCAAAATCCAGCGGTCGATTAGACCCGGTCTCAAAAGGGTCCCCCCCTTCTGTGATATGATCTAGATGTAGTTCAGCACAACGCTTAATCAGATCGTTCAGTGGTGCTGGTTCAAACCTAGACAAAGCTAGACTATTATTATCGATCCAATCATAGAATTCTTTATCACGGATCAAAGCAACCTTGATGGCTTCCGCAATACCTGAACGCAAATCACGGTTTTCCAATGTATTCAGAAAAACAGGGTCATTAATAATCGCATACGGTGCTGCAAAACTACCAATCAGATTTTTCAAACCAAAGGCATTCACGCCATTTTTAACGCCTATCCCCGCATCACACTGGGCCAGAACAGTCGTTGGGAGCCGAACAAGGCGCACACCTCTGTGGAAGGTCGCAGCAGCAAAACCAACGCAATCGAGCACAGCCCCGCCGCCAATGACCACAACATATGAATGACGATCAATAGCACCATCCAACATATGCCGGTGAAGTGTGGCAATCTGACCTTCTGTGTTTTTACACTGCTCTCCACCAGGAATAATGACAGGACGACCATAAAGTGAAAGGAAGGGAGCATGGGCTTCTATATAGGTATTGACACGTTCCTCCAGGTCAGGCCAGCTACTTGCAACACCTTCATCCACGACCAATAGAAACTTACTATTCCGTCTGGTTTTATTTTCGCTCAAGATGTTTACAAAGGTAAGATTCTGGGGCGCAAAAACAGCTTCGGAGGTAATAAAGGGGAAACTAAAAGGCACGTGAAACTGATAAGTCTGAGTGTTCCTACGATCAAGCACATTCAATGCTAATGGTTCAAAAAGTTTTTTCTGAAATGGTCTTGCCACCAGCCAACAAAGACCAGGCAAAGCAATAGCACCAGCAAAAGCCGCAAAGAATGAAGTGCCTTGCTCAGGCAAAAAGCCTGCACTGGCGTAAATCATCGCAATACCAGCATTTGCCAAAATAGTGGTCAGTAAGAAGATCTTGAAATCCATCCTCATAATGCCTGCTGCCATCACACTGGTTTCAGCCAAAACAGGAACAGCACGCATGATAATGAGAGAACCAATCCCCAACCGAGTGGTAATTTGATGTGCCTGTGTCCAATCTTTGGGATTGATAAAACGTACGAGCCCCATATGGCTTGCACCATTACCAATCCCATAACCGAGAACGCACCCGGTACACAGACCAGCCCAAATGATAAGGAAGCCATAAAGCGGGCCAACACTCAAACCTGTTGCAACACCGACGATACTAGAGGGAATAGGCAGGACAATATCTAAAGCCAAACTGCAATAAGCAATAAGCGCCCAGATTACCGTTTCAGTCGTTTCAGTGAGTATTTCCTCAAACCATCCTTCGATCGCCTGACCATAAAACATAAAAGGTATGATGACCATAGCCATGATCACGCTCAGGATGGAGAGGAATTTAAAATTGATTCTCTTTGCTAAATCCATTTTTTTCTCTGACGGCTAAAATTCGATAATCTGAGCAATGCAGCACCTACATCTTAAGAGGCTTCATTCTTTTCCAATTGAAAAGGAGGAGCAGCAGTATAGGTTTGACCGTTACTCTCGATCTCAAACTGAACGACTTTTTCAGCAACCAATTTGAGTTCAAACATAACCCCAATTGCAGAAGAAATCATACTCGGATCACCGTTAAAGGTTTTGTCCAAAGAATCAATCAGGCGCATGTAGGCCAAGTAAAACTCCTGTGCAGCCTGATAGACGGCTGTACCTTCCTGATAGTCACTCAACGCCGCATTTGGCTTAAAGTTATAGATATCATCGTCCGTAACCGGGATATCCTCCCCCGTGTAAGACCACCCGGACACCGCAGTGTCATCTTTGATCAACTTTTTACCGTGATAGATTTCACCAAATTTGAAATAGTGGGCAAAACTGTGATTCATCCCTCCATACGGACAGACTGGATCGGTGTTGATTTTAGCCCCTTCCCCCTGATCAAGAATGGTATCCACCATGATTGCAGCAGAGGTCAGATCAGTGACATACCCTGTCTGATATTTTTCTGGTGCTTCGGTTGGTTTTTGCCCCGTTTCAATAGCATTGGGGAAAAGGTCACTGACATTCAGCTGCAACTTTTCAGAATCTTCTACGAACGGATTATTTCCGCTCTTGCTCAGTTCATCCAGCTTCGCGAGGATCGCATGGTAGAAATCACCAATAGAATCATAGGTTGGTTCAACCACCAGCAACATCTTTTCAGGCACTTCACCAGGCAAAGTTGCTGTTGTATCTGGACGTTCAATCCCCATGAAGACTTCTTGTACATGTTCTTTTGTTGCACTTTTCAACGAAACGACCAAATCAGGAATAACACCCGCAGGAAGTTTGGTTGGGAATTTCAATGTCTCACCCATTTTTTTAATTTCCGGCTTACCACCGATGGAAATCAACAGGTTGCAGGCAAGTGTCATATGCAGCATTTCTTCATGAGCAACAGATTGAATAAGAGCGCGTGCATACGGTGCTGCCGAAGGCTTGAGGGAAAAAACCCCAGTATAATAAGTAGGTAAGGTTGCAAGTTCTAATGTAATAGCATCTTGTAGTAGCTCCTGAATATCCTCAACTGAGGTAGCCGCCTTTGCACTACTTACGAGTGTGGAAATATGTTTTAACATCTTGTTTTTCCTTGATAATTTTGTTCATTCATCAAATTGAGCTTAAGTTACACGCTTCTCTGCTTGGAGCTGGCAACAGAATTGATGTAATCCTCAGGCGTACTTTGAGACGTATCAGGACGGCTGCCTTGATGCATAGGGCAACGACTGGCAAATTTCTTTAGACTATCAAATGCCTGACCTTTATTTTCCGTAATGATCGTATTCAGATAGGTTAGCAACATTGTACGTTTGGCCGACGAGAGGTCGCGGGTTACGGGCATATAGTCCGGATCTTCCACAGGTTTATTAAAGACAAAATGAAGAGCAGCAGCATGCTCTTTGAAAATCTCTTCCTGAGAGAAATCAAACAACCCTTTGCTCATCACCGGATACAGATTGGCATACTGCTGCATAATTGGCTGCACATCAGACCACTGAATTTTATTCGGAATTTCGAACTTACTAAACTCCAAGATCGCCAACACATCAAACTGCTGACAGATGGTCGTTTGATCGGTATCAACCATATTGTAATTATAGATATAAACCTGACCATCCAGATATTCACGCGGCGTTCCAAGGTTCGGATCCCCCGTCAAGGTAACTTCAGCCATCCCGTTAGCATCCGTTTTCCAAGATTTCTGATTAAATGTAATCGCATTTGCAGGGCTGTTGTAGATCGGATAGTTCGCTTTGGGACTGGTTGCCGGTGTGGGGTCGGTTGGACAATTATCTTCATCCACCACAGGAGTTGGCATAAAGACCGTAAATTCTGCATCCGGTTGCGGTTTACCGTATTTAGATACATAGAACGTAGTCGTAGCCGTATTTTCACTCGCCTCATTTGGATCCAAACGGAATGTAAATGTTTCCGGACGAATTTGGATGCCTTTGGTTTCTTCACGCATCAAAACCGTACCGACATTATCCCCTTGAACCGCCGATTTAAAGACTAGTGCAAGCGGGTTACCACTGATGAGAGCCTGTGCTGCTTCAGGTATGGCTAGAGTGACAATTCCACCATGATTAACCTGATGAAATTCAGTTTGCGGCACCGCACCGATCAATTCAAAATCAGCTTTAGTAATAGTGGAATTTTCATGGAGTTCTGTATTTTTAAGAACAACCAGATCAACATCGCCGATATCAAGAATATTCTCATTATCCCCAACTGGCAACGCGTTGCTGAGATCCATATTAATATAGGTACACTCATCATTAACGTAGGCTGAGAAGCAGGTCCAATAAGCTCGTTTTTTTTCACCTGACAAAGATAACGGTGTCGAGCTTGCTCCATTAAGCGGCATAAAACGACGTCCTAAGACAAAAGACTTTGGTTCGTTTTCCAGATACGGGCCAATTGCACCGACCAACTTTCCGTATGTATACATCGGTTCACTAGAACCACCATGGTAACAATAAGTTGTCATCCGGATAGAAAGCTTATTATCCTGAGTCATCTTTTTCAAAAGCTTCAGGATTGGGCTCTCAATACCATCCAAATTCCACACAAGATTAGTCAAAACAGATTGGAACATGGCAGAAGCACGATTGTCACCGCCTTGATCAGCCGGACCACGCGTAAACCAAAGGTCGCGAAATGGTGCAGGTTCAAACTCACCTTGCAGGATAACGTCCCCGGTTTTAGGATTGCGCAACGTGACAACTTGACCATAAATTTTAGAGGCCAGTTGCCATTCGGGGTCCAAATCAACGATCTTGCCTGAAGGCCGATCTGTTGAGTTTTCTACTGTAAACGTCAATACTTCATCATCACCAAACCCCGTGTTGGTGAAACCACCTTGTGCCCCGGTTGCACAAGCCGTGACCTTACAGTCATTCAGACGGAAAATCCCTGTTCCGCCGGGATTCCACCACCCGTTCAGAGATTTACTATCTTGCAGCTCCTGAAAGCGCTCTTCGAAATGTTCATTTGAATAGTGGCGTGGATCATTATTAACTGTTGATGTATCCGCCTGAAATTGGCCCGAAAAAGCCAGTGTGGGCATTGTCAGAAAACTCATGAAACGTTTTCCCTCTGAAAGATAAAAGTTAACTTCATAACGACGAGTTTCTTGCTTTTAATTGTTTTTATATTTTAAATACTAACTACAGTAGCATCAACCCCTTTGGTTGTGTAAGTTTTTTTTTGAAAATGTTATGTTGTTCTTAAAAATAGGTTAGCTATACTCACAACACAATAGAGTGGGGATTGAGAACAAAAGATGCAGCCGACATTGGTATTAAACGTTGTAGGGCTGACACCAGCCATGATTGGTGCAGCGAGCCCTAACCTGAAAAGATTAGCCGAAAATGGAAAAAAACTTTCCTTGCAAACCATTAATCCAGCAGTTACCTGCAGTGTACAATCTACTTTCTTAACTGGGCTCTCCCCTCAAGACCATGGAATAGTCGCGAATGGTTGGTATTTTAGAGAGCTAAATGAAGTCCGTTTCTGGCTCCAACCCAATCGTCTGGTGCAAGGGGAAAAACTGTGGCATCTCGCCAAGAAAAAGAACCCTGATTTCACAGTTGCCAATCTATTTTGGTGGTACAATATGGCGACTGACGCCGATATCGCCGTAACCCCACGTCCAATGTACCCTGCAGATGGCCGCAAAATTCCAGATATCCACGCTCAACCTTTAAGCTTAAGAAAAGAACTCAATGATCGTTTTGGAACATTCCCTCTCTTTAACTTCTGGGGCCCTACAAGTTCCATAAAATCCAGCCAATGGATTGGGGATTGCGCACGTTATATCAATGATCAGTATAATCCCACGCTCAATCTCGTTTACCTTCCCCATCTGGACTATGTTTTGCAGCAGACAGGACCTGATTCAAAAGAGACATTGGCTGAACTTCGCAAAATTGACAAAGTCTGTGGCGAGCTTATTGAGCAAGCCCAAAACGATGGACGTCATGTCATTGTCCTTTCTGAATATGGTGTCAGCGCCGTGGATCAGCCCATTCATATCAATCGGGCACTACGTGATGCAGGCATGATTGAGGTCCGTGAAGAATTGGGACGCGAACTATTAGATACCTACGCCTCACATGCTTTTGCTGTCAGCGACCACCAAATTGCACATATCTATATTCGCGACCCTAAAAATATAGAAAAAGTTAAAACAATCATCAGTGCCTTAGATGGGGTCGAGCATGTTTTCGCACCCCAGCAAGAAAAGGAATTTGGTCTAGCCCATGAACGGTCCGGCGAACTGGTCGCACTAGCCTCCAAGAACGCCTGGTTTACCTATTATTACTGGCAACATGATGAAAAGGCCCCGGATTTTGCCAGAACCGTCGATATTCACCGCAAACCAGGTTATGACCCCGCTGAATTATTTTTGGATCAGAAAATAACCTTTCCAAAATTGAAGCTTGTCTGGCTTTTACTGAGAAAGAATTTAGGTTTTCGTGGACTAATGGATGTCATTGGACTGGACGCAAGTTTGGTCAAAGGCTCCCATGGTCGCGCTGACATGCCTAAAGACAAAGGTGCAATCTTTATGACCTCTGCTCCCGATCTGGTTGAAGGCCAGGAAATACATGCCTCGCAGATCAGAGATGTGATCCTAAAACATATATTTCCATCCTAATCAGACTGTCGCAAAAGCATCCTTGAAACGTTGTGCGAATTCATCTGAGAAACCACTTGGTAAAAGTGAGCGTGCATATGCCTTAATTTCCTCGTCCAAATTGGCACTGACCGGATCAAAACCGTTGACCGTATATCGCCCGCGCACCAAACCATCGTTTAACAAACCGACAAGAACACCACATGCCAAACTGTACAGGTCGTCACTATCATGCCCAAGTTTTTGGGCAGCATCAATAAAGGCGGCCCAGAAAAACCACATGCTCTGTCCATTCATTGTATGGCGCGGGTCCTGAGGGCGTAACGGATCATCCGGCAAAGTATCGTTGCCAAAGGCAGCAAAGGATACCAGCAATTTTTCCAAATCAATCGGGGCCGAAAAATACTTGTTCAGTGTTTCCAGTTGTTTGGTATAGAGAAATTGAACGGCAGACTGAATCGCGGGTTCCTGAATTCTAGCATCCCAAACACCGGCAGGAATACTGCCACTCGCCTGTCCCAACCAGATTGGTGCGACCTCCATAAAAGCATTAATGTGCTCCGTTACTTCTGGTGTTGCTTCAAACATGGCCCAGTCATCAAATTCGCGCCAAAAGGCATTCTGCTCACCTGTAGCACTAGCTAATGCACCAAATGCTTCTCCGGCTTCAAGCGGGCAGCCCGCATTGATCCATTGTTCAATAAAGGCAATATCATCCTCAGAAATTGCCGGTCGGCCCCCAGATGGCATTCGATTAAAATAAGCACCTGAAGTACCAATATTAACGCCAAAGGGTGCGATACCTTTAATCGCCTTCACCAGATTGGATTTAGACGCATTGCCCGGCTCCACCAACTTTTGGCCCATAACCGATTTTTTGACGAATTCATCTCTGGAAAGATTACGCCAAAACGGTCCATGCCCCCCGAAACGTTCCCCATCTACCGAGTCCTCTAGGATAGATATGATACGTTGAAACTGGTTCATAATTACCTCCAATCGACAGATCAGTTTTAGAGAGCCTCAACCTTTGGTGTTTGCCCTCTCAAGACAGAGTTATCTTCATATAATTGGCTTTGATCGATGCTTTGATCCTTGAATAAACTCTCTAACCTATAAGCATCGACGGCATTTTGATAACAGGTTAAATGTATGTCTTTCTCAGGGATATCGCGTAGTTTCATCAGGTTTGCTGTTTTGGGAACAGCCATAGGATCCGAAACGCCCCAATCAGCGCTAGAATCAACAATGATACGTTCTGAACCGTATTTACGCACCACTTCCACCATACGCTCATTGCCCATTTTAGTTTTTGGGTAGATGGTGAAAGCAGTCCAGTAGCCCCGGTCCAATACACTTTGTACAGTTTCTTCGTTGTTATGATCCATCACCACCTCACTTGGGGCAACACCGTGTTCTTCGATAATATCCATGGTGCGCAAGGTGCCATGTTTCTTGTTCCGATGCGGCGTGTGAATCATGATGGGCAAAGAAAAATCTTTGGCAAGTTCGATTTGAAGACGAAGATAATGTTCTTCCAGCTCGCTCATATCATCAAAGCCAATTTCACCAATAGCAACCACGCCTTCTTTTGCGAGAAATAGCGGTAAGATTTCAATCACCTCATCTGCCAATGCCTTATTATTGGCTTCCTTGCTATTCAACCCGATCGTACAAAAATGCTGTATACCAAATTGGGATGCACGAAAACGTTCCCATCCAACGAGAGAGGCAAAATAATCGGTAAATGATCCAATATTGGTGCGGGGTTGCCCCATCCAGAATGCAGGTTCGATAACCGCTTTTACACCAGCCGCAGCCATGGCTTCATAGTCGTCTGTTGTTCTCGATGACATATGGATATGGGGATCAATAAATTTCATGCGTTTTTCCACGGCTATTTCGTTAGATCACAATAACACCCTTAAGTGGAAAAGAATACTATTTTCACTTCTTATTATGTATTAAGGCTTTTCGCGGCCATTTCTAATTTCATCAATCAGCTGGAAGCTTTCTTTATTTTCATCTCCTGCAAGAGCCGACAAGATCGCATCCTTTTCTTCATCAGATCCTGTTTGCGCATAGCAGTGCATCATTCTCCAAACATCCTGATCCAAGTCATGAGACATACACCGCCAAATATCCAAGGGTAATTTTCGATTAGCCGCTACACGTTCTTTTGCGTAATCGTAAGCCATTTTCTTGAGTTTCCGCTTCGCACGCTGATCAAAACCATAGACTGGATAAAGTGGCTCACTAAGAAACAAGGCTTTCAGGATCATATTATTCCAGGCATCTTCAGAAAAATATAGAAAGGGAAAAGGACTGTAGTGACAGATCGCTAAAAATACAGGGACCATGTTACTACGAGTAGCTTTCAAGGCACATTCTAAATAGCGTTCAGGTTCCGGCAAAAGATGCAGACCTTTATAAAGCGTCGCGGCCTCTTCCACGTCACCGAGATCACAAAGCCGTTCAACGATTTTATTGAGATGGGGGGGGGCAACATCCAACGACAATAACAAATAAATCCGTGCTACTTGATGAAGTGACCAAGTATCCGACCAAATAGTATCAGTCTCTTCTTGAAGCGGACATGCAAAAGTAATGGGGCTTTTTCGGATCTTGCGGGCAATCAGAGCAAAAGCCAGAAAAATGTTTTTCTCTGATGGTTCTTGTACTAATTTTGTTTGTTGCTGTTCTAACCACTCTGTTTCCTGACGATTTAAATGTTTATCCAAACAGTTTTTCAAATGGTCCTTATATGCGTTTGTCACAGTGTTAGGTTCCAGGGATAGTGCGTTGAAGAAAGAGTGTCAGGAAAAAGGCCAGAGCAGCAACCAATCCCCAAAGAACCTGCCCTGTCTGCAAAATCATGACGGCATCCAAGAGGGAAATCGCTGCAATCAAAATGGTTACATTTTTACCGATTTCTTGCTTTTTCTGGCGTCGCGTTGTGTAAAGGATTGCCCCTACAACCACACACAAACCAAGCCATACACCCAAAATCACGGGAGCATCAAGCGGGCTACTATAAGCGAGATAAAGAAGTGGCAGCAGCAAGAAACTGGCAAAAAACAGATTGTTAATCTCCAGTGAAATCTCTTTTTTCGCCAAATAGGTTAGCCCGACAATCCAACTCAACAAGCACAAGCCACCTAATAAAACCTGTTCGTTCAAAGGTGCTGCAAGGCAAATGACGCTACAGAGATAGACCATAAAACGGCAACCTCCCATAACGACAGGTGAAAAGAAGTTTTTCTTGTGGTGAACATTATAAAAGAGGATCAAACCAGCCAGAATCAGGCTAGCAACAAGGTTTGTAAACCAGTTTTCCGCTTCGCTCAGGTAGCTTACGAATTGTAGACAACCAATACCACCTACCAAACAGAAAGACCCGATGCTGAACACTTCTTTTAAGCTGGCCTCTCCACTGGGAATGGGGCGATTGGGCCGTTCTTGTGCGTCAATCTCATGATCAAACGCATCGTTCAGATACATGCCACCAATATAGAAAAGGAACATAGCAATCAGAACAAGCCCCAACTTTGGATCGTCAAACTGACTGCCGGACAGGGCGACTGCTGCAAAGACATTGGTGAAAACCGTTGGAAGGTTTGAAACCCGCCCCAGTTTTAATGCAGTATGGAGGTTCATGTATCGAAATATTCCTTAACCCAGTTAATTTCACTGGAAATATCATCCACAATGGATTTTTGGCGAAGATGTGAGGGTAAAACAGACCACGTATAGGTTTCGACTTCCAAATGGTCGCAAAACAACTCGTTTTTTAGAAGATTAAGCATGTCACAGATGAAATTCTGAGTGGTCTGAAAAGGCTGTGCCTCATCCTTGATGGTGATAGGCACATGAAAATGGATGCGCCATTCACAATTTTCTGAGAGATGTTTTCCTTCTGCTGAGATGGCATCTGTCAAATCATTGTAACGTGTGAGACCTGCATTTTTTTTAATAACAACTTGATGCAGGTAAGTATTGCTATCGAGTTCGTGCAATTTTAAGAGGTCGTCATGATCTGGGTTTTGTAGCGTCAGCCCAGAACTGATTTGAATTTTAAAAATACCGATACCTGCGTCTGTTAAAGTACGCAAGGTGTCCTGTGCATTTTCGAACCCGATTGCACAATGGCATAAATCTAAACAAACGCCGATATGTCCAGCTAAAAGCACTGCTGCTCGGTCTACTGGTACGTCAAACTTCTGGGCAATAATGTATTTATTTTCCTGTGTGAAAACATATTTTTTAAAAAAAACAACAACTTCTTCAATAGTTTCCAGCACACACCCTGGTTCAGGTTCCAGAGCTAAGGTGACGGTCGTCCCTGTGGAAAGGGTGAGGTCAATTAAGAAACACGCAATTTCTAGAAGATTACGAGCCGCTATGGCTTGATCCTTTTCAGAGGTAAAATTCTCCTTAAATCCAAGCGGTAACGTGGAAATGCTTCCTTTTATTCCGTCTTCAAGTAGACCATTTAAAACGAGAGCTAGATTTTTGGTATATGTCAAACGTTCCAAATGTCGCCAATCGGGCAAATAAACCTTCTTTTTAACGACCTCATTGTGAAATACCCCAAAAGGAAAGCCATTCAGGGTAAAAACATATAAAGAATTATTTTTCAGCTCCTGTTTGAAGTGTTCAAGCTCCTGGGGGGATTGTAATTGGCTTGCAGCTTCATCAGGTAGCCACAAACCGATACCAAACGGCAAGTCTGGAGAAACTCGCTCTTTAACCTGCGAGGAAATAACTCGCAGATTTTCAATAATCTGCTTGAGGTTTTGTCCTTGATGGATGTTTGTACAGTATCCAAGGTGCATGTTGATCTAGATAGACAATATTATTTAAAGAGGGTTTACTTACGTCATTTACAATTCAAGGTAATTTAAAATTGCAACTTTGTCTAAAAAAATTACCATTTCTCTTCTGAATCTATGATAGCTGAGTTACGAAATCTCGCCTTTACAGTCAGCGAAAAAACTGTCGTATGATTAATGAAAGACACCAATATCAAAGTGCTACGCACACATGCTTTCAAGAAAACGACCGACAATAACCTGGTCCCATCCCTTTTTCTCAGGGGCGGCAAGTGCCCTCCCCCTCATCAATTAACGGCTGAAAAGGTCGTCAAAACCCTGTTTCTCTGATCAAAACAGCCCCTGCTGTTTCCACGAAAGACCTTATCAAGCTTTTTGTTTCTGCTGGTAGGTGAACACGACCAAAAGAAGTTTGTTCTGGAGAAATTGTTTTATCAACCGGGGTCAGGCGAACACGATATAAACCTTCTTTTGGTATCAACGTCCCATTTGGAGATTTAGTGACAGCAACGCTCCCACCGAAAACATCAACCAAGCCAGCCTGTTCGATTGCGGGGGTATTGATATCTGCAATCTCGACAACATGTGCACTGATACTGGGCTGGTGAAAGTCCTTTGGGATAAAAAGTGCCGTACCAGCTTCCAACAAGTGCATACGATCTCTTTCATTCACATAAGCTAAAATTTCAGGTGTATTCTGGCTCACGATCTTTGTCAGAAGTTGCTTCTTACCTAACCAGCGCCCGATACTAAGGCTGTTGTCCAGCTCCCTTACGACACCGTCAAAAGGTGCTTGAACTTTAAGAAGTTTTTGTTGTTTCTCCAGTCCCTTCAGCTTGGAGACTTCTTCACCTAATTCTTTTTTCAAAACAATCCAACGATTGGTTGCCTCTCGCTGGGCACCATAGCGATCAAGCAGGACTTTTTTAATTTCTATACGACGCTTTGTTTGTAGGACTTCATATTCAAGATCAGGTGAATGTAAGGAAAAGAGAACATCATTTTTCCGAACAGACATGCCTTCCTCAATATAAACCTCCTGCAATTGTGCCGCAAAAGGCAGGTAGATATTATTCGAAGCGCTTGCATGATAAATCGCATCACTTGTGACATGTTTTTGCCAAGGAAAAACAAGGGCACCAACAATGACAGCAAGAAGCATAAAGCTTCGAAAAACAGGGCGGGAAAAAGAAATTTGGTTACGCATTTTCCACCATACCTTCAACTCCCTCACGATGGGGAGGACAATGAACCAGACGATTTCAACCGTGAACAGAAAAATGCCTAATAGCTTGAAAAACAGATAATAAACAATCAGGCCAATACCAAGAAACAGGAAGAAACGATAAACCCACGTGCAATAAGCATAAAGGATCAACATGCGTTCTGTTTTATAAGGAAAGCTTTCAGGTTTCTTTTCCCCCAAGCCTAAAAACCATTCACGCAGATACCATTTCCCAAGAGAAAAAGAGCGATCCTGAAGATTTTCAACACCGAGTATATCCGCCAGTAAATAATATCCATCAAAACGCATAAATGGATTGAGATTTATAGCAAGGGTCGTGATCCACGTGACGGTTACCAAAACAAATGTGGCATCACGTAAACCGCCATCGGGTAAAATGCTCCATAAAAAAGTAGCGAGTAAGGCGAGAACCAATTCTGCAATCATCCCCGCACCCGCCACACCCAGACGCTGGTTTTTTCTTGTTAATCGCCATGTGTCAGATAAATCGCTATAGAGCATGGGCCACATAACCATAAAGGCAACCCCCATTGTGGGCACCCGGCAATTATGTCGTGCTGCGCTAAAGGCATGAGCCAGTTCGTGACATATTTTGGAGAGAATTAAAGCCCCTCCCCCCCAAGCAATGCCCTGCCATGTCATTAATTGTGGCAAGGCCACTGTAAATTCTGCCCATTGACGCATTAACAGGAAGCCACCCAGCGCCCCGAACAAAACAACAATGAAAAAGAAAATCCTATGATAAAAAAACTGCACCCAAGACAAATGTTGGCGCAGGAAACGGTCAGGGTGAAAAAGAGGAATTTTGAAAAAAAGATACTTATGTAAAAGTTGCTTATACCATTTTATCTTAGATGAATTAGCCCGCTTTTCCAGTGCCTCAACACCTTGCTGACCCGCTTGAACAACGAGTTCATTCTTCACAAGAAAATCAGCCAGCCATTTTACATCGTCAGCATCAAAACCCACGTTTTGGCTTTCGTCTGCCTGCTGACAGATATCTTCTATGGACCCTTTATTCCAACAATTCAGGATTTGAAATGCCTTCTGTCCGATGCGAATATATTTATTGCGTACCGGATCAAAAATTGTCCAGGTTGAAGCCCCATCTTGATCCAACGGCCCCTGATGAAGCTGTAGGTCGTCGCGTAAAAGAGGCAAACTGTCTTGCGCCATCTACCAACCGATCCATTGGCGCAAGGCAGATAAAGGTTTACGCATGATATAAAGCGCCAAGATGGTCTTATCACCATAGAGTTTGGCAACACCACGCAAACCAATTCGCGGTAAATTTTGCCCCTGATCGAAGCGAGCAATCACATTAAAGTTTAAACTTGTCCCATCTTCTGAAATGCTTGTTTCATAACTGCTGTGTTCCAATGTGGCTTCATAGGGACTGAGAGGAGATACATCCAAAAACAAACGAACATCGCCCCCTTTTTCAAGCGCAATCGCATCACTGACGGGCAGGTCAATGCGTAATTCAACATGATGAGGATCTGCCAATAACATAATACGCTCACCACTTGAGGTCGGGCGCCCTACCCAATCGTTCGTGTCACGAAAAACCGCAATGCCATCTTTTTCAGAATAAACCTTTGCACGACCTAAATAGTCTTTGGCAAAAGCCAGTTCTGCCTGCTTAAGATCGACTTTTGCTTGAAGTAAGGCCAGCTGCGCCTGACTTTTGAAATTGTTAAAAGCGTCTTGGCGTGCCGTTAAGAGTTCGGCCTGTGCAACAGACAAAGCTTGGGTTGCAATCGCAACCTGGTTCTTTAAAGCCGTATCATCAAAACTGAGAAGTAAATCACCTTTTTTGACATGCTGATTTGGCAAGACATCAATGGTTTTAACCACCCCATCCAAGGGGGCACTAACAACCAAAGGCTGGCGAGCAACAACCTCCCCCGGTGCAAGGGTTGATTGGGAAACAGGAAATATCCCCAACAAAACAACAACACCGGCAATAGCCAGCCCATACCATTTTTTCCATGAAAGCCCCCTTGGGGAAGCCTTTAATAAAGCCTCCCATGAATGAGCATAACAATCGGCCAAACGTTCCAGTAAAACAATTTCGGCTTCCACCCATGGTGTTGGGCGACATAACCATATGGCACCGACACACTGACCTTGCGGCGTTATCAATGGCACCCAAAGCACATTATCGGGCATCCATTGTGACCAAGCCTCAGCCAAATCTTCAGGCAAACCCTCAGGGCTTACTTTATGAATTTTGCCTGCTGCTTGAGAGGCCATAATATGTTTGGCAGCCTGCTGCAACCAGATACAATACGAACTGTGACGATCAGGTACAGAGACATCAGAAACCGTTTCCACCATGACTTGGTTCTGGCGATTACAACGAAACAGAATCAGCTGTTTATATTCAAGCAGTTCGCGGGTACGTGTCGCCACATGATAGGAAAGTGTTTCCCGTGTGGTTGCATGCCTTGCTTCCCTTTCAAGTTCGAGAAGCTTGAGCAAGCGTTGATTATGCGCCTCTTTCATCACATTACTCTAAGGGCTGAACAAAGAGCGCATTCCCACTCATCCCCGGCATCAAGCCATCTTGGCGATCAACAGGTTTAGCAATCACTTTAAGGGATTGGCTGACAGGATCAACTTTTGCACTGATCCGTTCCACACGGGCCTGAAACATATGACCTGTTTCATCCACTTTTACCTGAAGTGGTGTCCCGACCTTTAACCATTTAAGCCATAAAGAAGGAATAACGATTTTCAGTTCCAGTTCTTCATGATTAATAATCTCAAGGACAGGCTCGCCTTGGGTGATCACTTCATGAAGTCGGGCATGTCTCTCCACAACCTTACCGCTGAATGGTGCGGGGATTTTGCATTTGCTTTCAGAAACCTTGGCTTGATTATAAAGACCTGTTGCGCGTTCAACATCTGCAACAGCCAAAGCGATCTCCAAATCACTGGCAGAACCGAGCTTTGAAAGGCGTTTTATATTTTCCAGACTTTTTCGGGCCCCTTTTAAAGTTGCCCCTTCGGTCAAAACCGATGCCTTGAAAAGCCGACAATCAAACGCCGCAATAATATCGCCTTTACGAAAACCTTCCCCATCAAGATAGGGAAGGCTCGTAATTTTTGCATTTAATTCACTTGAGATCACAGCATGTTGTTTTGCTTCTACCAGAAAACGCATACTGTTCATCGTCTGCCCAGCCTCGATAGGTTGAGCACACACAGGTCTTATAAACGCACCTAAAACAACGGCGGCTAAAAACAGACCTCTGAAATTCAAAGCTCCACAGTCGCTCATTTTATTCTGTTCTCATTCATTGGAACGATCGCACCAACTTTTCAGATTTATTTCTGAGACTGGTTTGCAGCTTTCACCTTAACCAGTTCCTGCCCCTGACCATCTTGCTGATACAAGGAAACGGCACGGCCATTCATTTTGCCGCTATACCAACCATCCATTGTGTCTTTGATCGCCTTGGATAAAGTTTCAATAGAATGATCTTCAACTGTATCAGGAAGGGGGTCGGCCCCAACAGAAATAAACACTTTCCCCGCGGCATTGACCATCTCCGCATAGGTAACATCACGGCGTAACTCTGCAAGAACGGTATTAAGTTCAGCCTCAATCAGTTTCATTTCCCCTTGTGATTTTGTGGGAACTGCGTTTTTGACCTCATTGAGAATACCCTGATTAACTTGATGCAACTCGTGTGTTGTTTCAAACTCTTCCTTTGTGCGATGGAAATGGTTCCACGAAATATGCACCTGACTCAAAACAGCCATGCTTAAGGCGAGGCGACGTGTATCAACGACCTCAAGTTGCCCCTTTGACATTTCCAGCTGTGCCGGGCCTTCTGTGAAGCTTTTCAACAGGTTATAACTAATCGAAACGCCCCAGTCGGCCCAATGGTCTGCGTAGTTATATGAATTGGAATCATAGTTATAGGAATAGTTAAACTGCAATCCAGGAACCATGCCTAACATCGCTCTTGTCACATCACTGGACGTGATTTTCTTTTGATAGGCTTCTTCACGCAATTCAGGACGGTTGACCAGCGCGACCTGTTCCAATTGCTGCAATGGTGTTGAAATGTCAGGAATGGCAAAGATATTTTCATTATCAACCAATGTATATTTCTTACCCGGTTTCAAGTTCATCAAGGCTGCCAAAGAAATCTGCGCAGAGGATAATTCACGACGCATGACTTTAAGCTGACGCAAAACTTCCAGCAAATTACGGCGATATGTCAGCATCTCCATGGGGGAGCGCAATCTTTCATTTTCAATCTTGCGCGCATTTTTCAAAGCTTCATGCACCCGGTTATAAAGCGGATCAATTTTTGCCAACAAACGTTGTGCCGACAACGCATTCCAATATGAGTTACACACATCCTGAATGATATTATGAACGACTTTACGGCGACGTTCCTGAGTAATCATATAGCGATCAGCATATTGACTTGCCCGAATGTAACTCAGGCCAAAATCCAGGACATTCCAGCTAAAGCCGAGGTCTGCGGTATAGATGTCATCATCTTCTGAATAAGAATATGACGTCGAACGGCTGCTTGAGCCCAATGTCGCGCTGTTGCTCGCATCTGGCTTGGAACGTTCTGAATAGCCTGCATTGGCTGTCAATTTCGGCAAAAGCCCCATCGTTGCACTATTCAATTGCTGTTTGGAAACCGCGACTTCCATCATTTTCAGGCGGTTATCCATATTGTATTTGATCGCACGTGCCATCGCCTCATACATGGTAATTGGCTTGGTGATCACTTCCTGCTTTTCATATAAGTGCTGTAAATCCTCACTTACACGTTGCTTATGTTCCTCAAAAACGATTTCTTCAGGAATGATTGAACAGCCTGCGAGAAAAAGCCCTAAAGCAGACACGCTTGTCAGTGTGCGAAATTTTGTCATCATCATTTTATTTAAACCGGTCAACGTTATATTCCCCAAATTCCTCATGCTGGTCTGTAAAGACCTCATCATCCAAGAGACGATAGTGCGTCTTGTAAATTCATTGTTTTCTTATCGACAGTTTCCTGCGCAAGCTGCTGATTAAACCCAAGCTGGGCATTGAACTCTTTCGCTTTCATATCGCTGTCATTCAGGCTGGCCAGGTCCGCCATGAATTTTTCGAACTCCTGCGGGTCTGTCGTGTCAGGAGTGTTCAGCTGTGCTGAGGTCAGCTCTTCAACTCCAAACAGACCATTGTTGAAGCTACCACCGAGACCACCGCCAAGACTGTTGCCCAGTCCTGACATGCTATCGACAACACTATCACCGACAAGGGATGCAATATTTCCAGCCCCAATATCAGACGTTGCCCCCCCGGCACTCTCGCTCACAACTTGACCCACATGGGAGCCTGCACCGTAAAACTTATTGAGCGTTCCATCATTTCCAGTGACCGCATTGCGAACAATGCTCATTGCATTTACCCCGGCTGACGGGTCAATCAATGTGGAAGCATCATTGAGCCCCCCACCGTCAGACATCACTTCGCCAACAGTCACACTTGAGACACCTGCGCCATTAATATCGGAACCAATAGACAAACCGCCCGTATCACCAAGCATAGGCTTGTCACCGCCCAGTCCCTCATCAAAGAAACCCGGTGATGACGATGCCTCATTGACAGGAGTCGATTCAGATGTGGACGACTGTGGAGGTGGCGTAACCGTTGATGAGCTCGCCCCTGTTGCTTCCGAGATTGTGACCGTGACCGTTACCGCATTGCCTGTTGTATCAGCTGCTGTTGTGCTGTCACCTGCCATAAAGCCCGCAGCACCTGCGATATTATAGGGCGTCCCACCGGAAGAGGAAGCACCAGCCTTATCCATAATCAAGTTCAACGCTGTTTTATCGGTCGCTGAAAGCGTAAGGGTTGCGGTTGTGCCCGAGGTAATTTCCACATCAGAGGTATCTGTCAATGTGTAAGTCCCCCCTTCACCTGTGAACGTCAAGCTAGACGCATCCACATCATTGGCAGCCCCACTGTTTTTAACAAAATTTGTACCTGTTAAAACAACTGCCCCGGTTGAGGTATTGTAAGTCGCCGATGTAATGGTTGGGGCCTGTACGTTGGAAACATTTACCGCATTACCTGTCGTATCGGCAGCTGTTGTACCGTCCCCCGTCATGAAGCCCGCAGCAGCTGCAATATTAAAGGTTGTTGCCCCCGTTGATGAAGCACCATCCGTGTTCATAATCAAATTAAGCGCTGCCTTGTCAGTGGCTGAAAGCGTAAGGGTTGCCGATGTACCCGATGTAATCTCCACATCAGTGGTATTTGTCAGCGTATAGGTTTCCCCACCTTCACCTGTGAAGGTCAATTTAGATGCATCCACATCATTGGCAGCCCCGGCGCTTTTGACAAAGTTTGTACCCGTTAGGACAACCGCCCCCGTATTGGCATTATAGGTCGCCGACGCAATGGTTGGCGCAGGCACGCTAGAAACGGTTATGGCATTGCCCGTCGTATCAGATGTGTCACCATCTGTAACGTTTGTATTCCAATCATCAGCAACCGCAATGTTATAGGATGTCGCCCCTGTAGAAGAGGAACCATCTTTGTTCATAATAAGGTTTACAGCAGCCTTATCGGTGGCTGAAAGCGTCAGTGTAAATTGGGTCGCAGACGTGCGTTCCACATCTGCCGTATCGATTAGCGTATAGGTTTCCCCATTTTCACCAGTAAATGTAAACACTGATGCATCAATATCATTATTTGCACCTGCCGCAGCCTGAATATTTGTCCCGGTTACAACAAGTGCCCCCGTGGAAGCATTATAAGCTGCTGAGGTGATTTTAGGGGCAATTGAAACCGTGACCCCATTACTTGTTGTATCAGAAATATTTGTTGAAGTCGCAGAGCCCGCCATCCAGTTATCAGCCGCCGCAATATTATAGAGCGTTCCACCGGAAGAGGATGTGCCAAGTTGATCCAAGTAACTATTGACATTGGTCTTGTCGCTTCCGCTTAACGTCACAGAGAAAGACGTTGCAGACGTAATTTCAACATCGCTTGTACTCGTGATGGTGTGGCTTCCCCCTTCCCCTGTCAGGGTAAAGGCCCCAATATTCACATCATTGTTTGCCCCACTATATTTGACAAAGTTCGTCCCTGTCACTTGCAGGACCCCTGTATCAGAATCATATGTGGCCGATGTAATCGTCGGTGCAACCACATTGGAAACGCTCACACCTGTTGCTGTATCGACAATATTTTCTGACGACGGCGCACCTGTTGCCCAATCCTCCGCAGCAGACAGGTTATAGGTCGTACTATCTTCTGCACTCGCCCCATCTTTATTAAACAGGCCATGTACATTGAGTTGATCTGTCGCACTTAATGTCAAGGTCGCTGATGTTGCTGACGTCACTTCCACATCTGATGTATCCGTCAATGTATAAGTTGCCCCGCCTTCCCCTGTCAGGGTGAGAAGAGACGCATCAATGTCGTTACTGGCCCCAGAGGCCGAAACAAAATTTGTCCCAGTGAGAACCAGCTGCCCCGTTGACCAATCATAACTGGCCGATGTAATGGCCGGCACAGCATAGTTAGAAACTGTTATGGCGTTACCTGTCGTATCAGCAATATTCGTACCCGTAGGGGCCTGAGCCAACCAATCTTCCGCAGCGGCCAAATTATAGCTCGTACTGCCGTCTGCGCTCGCCCCATCCTTATTAAGCAGACTTTCCACGCCCACAACATCCATACCCGTTAAGGTCACACTGAACTCAGTGGCCGAGGTCACATCAACATCTGTTGCACTGCTCAGGGTATAAGTCGCCCCGCCTTCCCCTGTGAAAGTTAACATTGAAATATCAATATCGTTTGCGCCACCGGACTTCGAAACAAAATTTGTCCCCGTTACGGTCAAGATGTTCGTGTTATAATCATAAGCTGCCGATGTAATCGTCGGTGCAGCATAGTTGGAAACCGTTACCCCTGTAGATCCATCCGTAATTGTATTTCCTGCTGGCGAGCCCGTCATCCAGTCATCCGCAGCCGCAAGGTTAAAGGTGGTCCCTGCTGTTGCAGAGGTTAGTCCATCCTTATTCAACAAACCGTTTACAGCCAGACGATCCGTTGCACTTAAAGTCAAGGTCGCACTGGTGGCCGAAGTCACATCAACATCAGAAGTATCTGTTAAGGTATATGTACTTCCCCCCTCGCCCGTTAAGGTCAATAACGAGGCATCAATATCATTGGACCCACCTGATTTGGAGACAAAGTTCGTCCCTGTCAGAACAAGAGCCCCGGTATTCCAGTCATAAGCCGCCGACGTAATAGCCGGGTTTGCAAAACTTGATACGGTGATTGCACTCGTTGCATCAGAAATATCTGTCCCGGCAGGTGATGCTGTCATCCAGTTGTCAGCCGCTGCCAGATTAAAGGTCGTTCCCCCTGTAGAAGACGTTGTTCCATCTTTGTTTAACAAGGTATCCACATTCACCAAATCCGTACCACTGAGTGTAATGGTGAACTGGGTCGCAGAATCAATTTCCACACTTGAAGTACTTGTCAGCGTATGAGAATTCCCGGGACCACCTTCCCCTGTAATCGTCAGTAAGGAAACATCCACATCATTTGCCCCACCTGATTTGGAGACAAAGTTTGTCCCTGTAACAACCAACTGGTTCGTGGTGTAATTATACGCAACAGATGTAATTGTCGGTGCAGCATAATTGGAAACAGTGATCCCAGCGCTTGCATCACCCGCTGATGTACTATCACCAGCCATGAAACCTGCAGCCGCAGCCAAATTATAGGTCGTGCCGCTATCTGCGCTCAACCCATCTTTATTCAACAGGCTTTCCACACCGACAATATCAGCCCCGCTGAGTGTGACACTAAATGTCGTCGCGTTCGTAATTTCCACATCGGTTGCCGATGTCAGTGTATAAGACGCCCCACCCTCACCTGTGAGAGTTAAATCAGATACATCCACATCATTAGCCCCACCGGAATTACGCACAAACCCCGTACCTGTGACCGTCAAAATATTGGTTGAATAATCATATGCCGCAGACGTAACCGTCGGGGCAGGCACGCTGGAAACCGTAACCCCACCTGCACTATCAGCTGCTGCTGTACTATCGCCTGCCATAAAACCAGCAGCCCCAGCAATATTATAAGGCGTAGCCCCGGTTGATGATGTCCCGTCCTTATTCATAATCAAATTCAGCGCCGCTTTATCCGTTGCTGAAAGTGTAAGCGTTGCCGATGTACCGGAAGTAATCTCCACATCCGAGGTATCCGTTAAAGTGTAGGTCGCCCCGTCTTCCCCTGTAAAGGTAATGTCAGAAGCATCAACATCATTTGTTACCCCGCCACTTTTGACAAAGTTTGTCCCCGTGATTACCACAGTCCCAGTAGCGGCATTATAAGTCGCAGACGTAATGGTCGGTGCAGCCACACTGGAAACCGTGATGCCATTTGTACCCGTATCTGAGATAGAGGACTGATCCGTCATAAAACCAGCGGCACTATCCAGATCATAGGTGGTGGAACCTGTTGAGCTTGTTCCATCCTTGTTCAAAATTTGATTAACCGCCGCCTTATCCGTTGCTGATAAGGTCAAGCTAAACTGGGTCGCACTGGTAATTTCCACATCCGCCGTATCCGTCAGCGTATAGGTATCACCGCCTTCACCCGTAATTGTCAAATCTGAGGCATCAACATCTGCCCCACTGCCATTCGCCGTGAAATTTGCCCCTGTTACAACCATAACGCCCGTGGAAGCGTCATAGGTCGAAGAGGTAATTTCAGCATCGCTGGAAGCCGCCTGCACATTGGCAATCGTGAAGTCATCGAGATGTCCAAAAAGCGTATTATCTGCTGCCGTCACATATAACTTTGTAATGCCGGTGAAGTTCAACGTTGGAGTTACTTCGGCGTCTTTATTAATTACCCCTGTCGTAAAACTATCTCCCTTATCAGAAGAGATGGTAAAAGTGTCACCCGCTCCAATCAAGTTATAAATCTTAAGGCTGGTGACATCAAAACTTTCCCCCCCAGAAAAGGATAGGGTCACTTTACTTTCCTGCTCTATTACAGTATCGTCGGAGTTCTTATAGCCAAAGGTAACATAACTGCTCGCAGCATACCACTCCGTACCGGCATCCGCACCATCCACAATAAGTGTATATGCCCCAACGTTAAATTTTGCATCTTTGGACCCATCCGTACTATATTCACCTGGGTCCGCATTATTGCCACTAAAGTCCACTGTCCCGCTATAGGCCAGAACATGGGAAAAATCTTTCAAGGCTTGCTCGCTAAACGCAACCTTTCCATCCACGTCACCGGATACGATTTCCAAGTCCCAATCCCCACCGGAATCGGCATTCCCTGTAAGATCATCAGACGCCGCAATATCCGCCCCTGTGATTTGAGAAAGGTCCGTAATAAATTGCACACCGCCTGCAGAAGCAACCTCACAGCCATAGAGAAGGATGTCACCGTCTTCGCTTAAACTTCCACCGATAGATGTTAGACTCTCGCTATGTTGTTCCAATGTATCAGAACTGATAATATCACCGCCCAGCGAAAGCATACCCGCACTACCGTGTGAAATAATGTGAAGCACATCAATATCACCATATCCCTCTAACGCTTCGCTAAGCTGGTTAAGCCCGTCTTGTCCATTAATCAGGATCACATCAATGGACCCGTCAAGCGCTGTAACGAGTTTTTCATAATCCGCAATTGACGTGTCAACAACTGCGACCTCTTTCCCAGAGTTCTCGCTTTCTGTGGCTAAATCAGCCAGTTCAGATGTCGTTGAAACAACAGCAGCATCAAACATGATGCGCGGTTCCAAAGCATGTGCGAGAGGGCGCCTTTCAACAGCATTGTCTTTTTGGGGCGAAAGTGATTTTGACCAGCGTTTTACAAAATTCATTTTATCGTGTTCCCTATTGGGCAACGTCTTGGACGCTGACTTCATCCTTGGCGGTAATGACAAATGCACCACTGCCCGTAACGTCTTTCCAGAAGCTCATATCTTTAAACTTTTCGAATAAATCTGGTGGCAGGACAGTGCGACGGGCTTTGAATTCGACTTTCGGGCGAACGGAATGAAGCCCTTTTACGCCCAATGCACGGTCAAATTCGTCTGCCTCAAATTCAACATTTTCAAAATCATGCCCTTCGTACCAAGGTTCATCAATAAATTGATAGACCAATCTCAAGACCTTTTCCGGTGCTTTGGCTAGAAACTCATAATCAACAACCAGCATGTTTTGGGCCTGTTCACCATAAAAAGCTTCTTTTAAGGCCGACCAGGCAAATCCGACCAAACGATTGTGATGAGCCAGCGCTTCCACACGACTGTAGACCGTTGCACGCCCTTCATCCCCGCCAAACAGCAAGGTGTTTTCATAAGGATTCTTGCGATATAACCGCTCCAAACTATCCATCACCCACGGCACATCGCGAACACAGGCAATCACTTTTGCCTGAGGATATAATTTATGGATCAGCGGCATCTTCGAACACCAAATCCTGTTGGTATCAAAAACAACATCATCAGGCTGAAAACCATCGTAATAAGCATTGCAAATGGCCCGCAAAATCTTGGGCCTTTGTTCTTCATCAATGACTAAAGACGCTTCGGAACCAGCACTCATGACTTGCAAATTTGCCTTAAGAAGAGAAGCCAACCCACTAGACATTGACGCATGAAACCTTGGGTTTTGCCTCAACAAAGCACTTAGCAAAGTTGAACCAGATCGCGGTAGCCCTGATATAAAATTCATACCCAAACACACACTCTATCATTGTGCAAAAATATCGCCCGAAAGTCCCTTCTACATATTGGGTTGTATAACATCAAGTAAAATCGTATAAGGGGATAATCATTATACATAGTTGTGTAGGTATAAATAAAACATACAAAAAATGTCTAAAATGTTCTATAGCATACCATAATCACAATTATTCAATTGAAGACCAGCCATGAAAACAATTAAAGGAACGCGGCTTCATTGATAAACTGACATATAGAACGAGCAGCAAATAAAAACCATTAAGTGCTTTATAAAAAATAATAATATTATTGCTTGAGAATCCGCAACTTAAAGAATAACCTCCTGAGACACCACTTTACAGGAGACGTTATGAAAAAAACTCTATCTCTAGTTAAGGTTTGTGCGCTGTCAACACTGACATACAGTGCAACCCTACTCTCACCGTCACCAGCTCTTGCATGTGACTCTGAACCGTATATTGGTACAATATGCTGGACGGCTGCAAACTTTTGCCCCGACAAATACACGGAAGCCAACGGACAAGTGCTACAGATTGCCACCAATCAAGTTCTTTATTCCATACTTGGCCGAACCTATGGCAGCAATGGCACAACGACTTTTTCCTTGCCAAACTTGCAAGGGCGTGAAGCCATTGGCGTTGGCATAGGACCAGGTCTTCAACCCATCCCTAATGGTTATATTTCGAACCAAAGTGAATACACAATGACCATGGCCAATATGCCCGCACATGTTCATAGCGTTGACCTAAGCCAAGCCAATATGACACAGGTTTCAGTTGCCGCCAGCATTGCTCCAGCGACAGAAGTCACCCCAAATGGTAACGCATTTGCGGTATCAGCAAACGCCACATATGCCTCAACACCAGACACAACAATGGCACCTGATATTGTCGATATGGTGGCATCGGTTCCAAATTCAGAAACCGGTCCGACGCCGGCAAGCGGAACAACGCCAATTTCCACAATTTCCCCTCAAGTAGGGGCAATCGCATGTATCGCAGTTGATGGGATCTACCCACCAAGAAATTAATTCGTCCGAACATCTACTTGATTGGAGTACATTTATGTTTCGCATTTCTCATTTTGCAAAAATAGCTGCGGGCGTTTTAATTGCAACGTCACTGGCACCAAATGAAGCCTCTGCGGGCTGTCAACCCGACCCTTATATTGGTCAAATTTGCTGGACGGCTGCTAATTTCTGTCCCAGAAATTACGCAGGTGCAGAGGGTCAGATCATTCCCATCACCAATTCCCCCGAACTTTTTTCCTTAATTGGCACTGCTTATGGCGGGGATGGGCGTACGAATTTTAGATTGCCTGATTTACGTGGTCGAAGCCTTGTTGGCTTAGGCTCTGCCAACCCCGGTGAGTACCCTGTCACTCGTGGGCAAATGCGTGGGACTGACGTCCTGACGATTAACGCACAAAATCTGCCTATGCATTCCCACGACATTCCCGGTTCCAATGTTTCCATGACCGGGACACTGAAGGCCAATAAGACGTCAGGTGGTGAAACGAGCCCTGCTGGGAATTTTCCGGGTGTGGGGTCAAGCACAAGTCCGAACTATTCCACCAATGGTGCCAATGCAAACATGAGTGGAAACGTTACAGGCACAATGACCATGCCGAATAATGCCGTTTCTTCCACAAGCGGGCACAGTTACGACTTTCTTCATCGTCCCCCCAGCCTTGGCCTAACTGCATGTATTGCAATGAAGGGCACTTACCCACCGCGCCCATAAATGCGCTCGTGTAATTTTAGAAATGTGAGTTTAAAAATGAAGACACTTAAAAAAATGTCATTGGGCCTTGTGGTGGGATTAACAGCACTAAGCACAACCTCCTTCAATCAGGCCAAAGCCTCAACCTGCAACCCCGATGACTATATGGCATCTGTGTGTTGGTCTGCTGGTACTTATTGCCCTCGTGGCTATGTAAATGCAGATGGTCGCCTGCTTGAAATTCCAGATCATACAGCATTGTTTAGCCTGCTTGGAACAAACTATGGCGGTAACGGCCGAACGAATTTCGCCGTGCCAGACCTACGCGGACGCACTGCAATCGGGACAGGACAAGGCCCTGGTATCTATCACAATGTTATAGAAGGCATGCAGATTGGTTATGAACAAATCTATATGAATGCCACAGATGTCGCCCCACATAACCATAGCATCAGTCATGTAACAGCAAACGTTACTGGGGTCGTAGAGGCAACAACCGCTATTGGTGATCAAGCCTCCCCTGAAAACGCTGTACCTGCCGCACGCTCAACTGGTGGTAAACTGGCAAAACGTCAGCCAATTTATGAGGGCACTCCAGACACTCTGATGAACCCCAATATTATAGAAGCCACGGGTTCATTAAGCCCTGTTACAACAGGTGTCGCAGGAAGCTCAACACCAAACGGCATCCCCAATCGCCCCCCCCAATCCGGCTTAACAGCCTGCATCAACGTAGAGGGCTCATACCCACCGCGTAATAACTAAAGATGATTATAGGCACCTCAGCATCACACTGAGGTGCCATATCAAAAGAGCGGCTTGAATGGCTCCATAACGAATTCAAACAGTCTCTTAAGCGCGACACAGGTTTACGCGACCATGTGGTCAAACAGTTTGAGCGCGCTTATCCCGGTACACTGGAATATGACGAAACAGGCAAGATGATCCAACCCAAGCCCATTAACCGTGTTCATCCGCCAAGAAACGTGGGAATGGTCTGATCATTGAATCCGATGATAAGAAAAACCGAATGAAAGCTTCCGATCTAGGCCGTGATTTTTCTAAAGCGGCACTTGAAGAAAGGCTTGGGCCATTTAAATCACCGAAAAAGCAACAAAGCCACAAAAAACACAAAAAACAGCGTATAAACCGAAACCGATCACTAAACACCCTAAAACAAGTAAATTGTGGAATAGATATATCGGCAAGAAGAAAAATAAAAAGACCCTTGCGCATAGAGCCTTTGAAAACTTCCGAGACTTTCTTCAATACAAAGCCCTGAACGATCCCATGGCGATGGCCATCATCATTTATCAAAAGAAATTGATTAATGCCCTGCTCAATCATCACCCTGAACGACTGGCAAAGATGGCTCACGTTCCGAAGTATTGGCCCCCTGAAGAACAATTCAGTGAACAGCAAAAAGTCGCCCGGATATGGAGATGAAATCATAGAGGAGCTAGTTTCCGTAATTTTTTCTGAAAACGCAGCCTTGTTGGAACATCCAGCAGGTTTGGTACAAATGGCGTTGAACAACGCCAGCGATCCATTTCTTCTGTCGGTGCTGTAATGATCCGGGCAACTTCCTGATCATCATGGGCAAGAATATCTTTCCAGGCATCGACATAAACGGGTCGTGGGCTAATCTCTCTCTCCCACTGCTCAACCATTTCTCGCGCACGATCAACCATGTCCGATCCTTGACGGATTTCACGGGCAAACAAGCGATGTAAACCTCGCTTAAAAAAAGTCATCCCTACGCGATGTGCTGGCGTAGCCCCCGAAAAGTGGTCCACATAAAATGTTAGTTTTTTTGGCTTATTCAAATCCATGAATAAGGAGAAAAGACATGGGAAAACAGAAACGCCCAACGCCTGAACAGATCATCATGAAGCTTCGTGAAGCTGAGGTTTTTATTGCTCAAAGGCATACCATTGCCGATGCTGCCCGCAAAATCGGTGTGACGGAACAGACCTATTATCGCTGGCGAAGCCAGTATGGCGGGATGAAAACCTCTCAGGCCAAAAAGATGAAAGCTTTGGAACAGGAAAACGCCCGTCTTAAAAAGGCGGTGGCCGAACTGACGTTAGACAAGCTGATCCTCAAGGAGGCAGCCGAGGGAAACTTCTGAGCCCAGCACGCCGTCGCAACTGTGTTGACCACGTCATGAACGTCCTTGCGATATCAGAACGTCGAGCTTGCAAGGTTCTTGGTCAGCACCGTTCGACCCAGCGAAAGAAGCCGACAAAGCAAGCAACGGATGCGGCTCTGACAGAAGCAATCACTGCACTGGCTGAATATTATGGGCGGTACGGTTATCGCATGATTGCGGGTCTGCTGCGTCTTGAAGGCTGGTTTGTTAATCATAAGCGGGTTGAACGCATCTGGCGACGTGAAGGGCTTAAAATACCAAAGCAACAACCCAAACGAGGACGACTTTGGATGAACGACGGTTCCTGTATCCGTTTACGTCCTTGCTGGAAGAACCATGTTTGGGCCTATGACTTTGTCATGGATCGCACGGCTGATGGCAAGGCGTTCAGAATGCTTACTGTCATTGATGAATTCAGCCGTGAATGTCTGGCAATTGAGGTTGAACGTAAACTGAAATCCGAAGATGTCTTGCATGTTTTAACTGAATTGTTTGCCACACGCGGTGTCCCCGATCATATTCGCTCTGACAACGGGTCGGAATTTACGGCTCAAGTGGTTCGCGACTGGCTTGGCAAGGTCGGTTGCAAGACGCTCTATATCGAGCCGGGGTCACCTTGGGAAAATGGCTATAACGAAAGCTTCAATGGCAAGCTTCGCAATGAGCTTTTAAATGGAGAAATATTCTACACTTTGCAGGAAGCAAAGGTACTGATTGAACGTTGGCGGCAATTTTACAACGAAGTTCGTCCGCACAGTTCATTGGGCTATAAGCCTCCGGCACCAAAAACAATCTTGCCTCGTCCTGATGTTCTGACTTACGCTACGCTCCAGTCGCCACATCAGGACGACATTGACCGCCAAAAACTAACATAGCGGTTGGACCACCAAAGTGGGGCACGTCAGTGCTGGCGTAGCCCCGAAAAAGTGGTCCACATGAAATGTTAGTTTTTTTGGCTTATTCTCATCCATGAATAAGGAGAAGAACACATGGGAAAACAAAAACGCCCAACACCTGAACAAATCATCATGAAGCTTCGCGAAGCCGAGGTTTTCATCGCTCAAGGCAGCACTATTGCCGATGCAGCCCGCAAAATAGGTGTGACGGAGCAAACCTATTATCGTTGGCGAAGTCAGTATGGTGGGATGAAAACATCTCAGGCCAAAAAGATGAAAGCTCTGGAGCAGGAAAACGCCCGCTTGAAAAAGGCGGTTGCGGAACTGACGCTGGACAAGCTTATTCTGAAAGAGGCAGCAGAGGGAAACTTCTGAGCCCTGCACGTCGTCGCAACTGTGTTGAACATGTTATGAAACTCCTTGCGATCTCGGAACGTCGGGCGTGCAAGGTTCTTGGTCAACACCGTTCAACCCAGCGAAAGAAACCGACAAAACAGGCAACGGATGCCGCTTTAACTGAAGCGATTACCGCTCTGGCTGAATATTACGGACGTTATGGTTATCGCATGATTGCAGGTCTGCTTCGCCTTGAAGGCTGGTTCGTCAATCACAAGCGGGTTGAAAGGATTTGGCGACGTGAAGGGCTCAAAATCCCTAAACAACAACCAAAGCGGGGACGGCTTTGGATGAACGACGGGTCGTGCATCCGCTTAAGGTTACCAATCGCAACCACAGACCTCAAAATCCATGATTTACGCCACACCTATGCTTCCATTCTGATTTCAAAAGGGCATGATTTACCCTTGATTGGGTCTCTATTGGGTCATACTCAGGTTCAGACAACACAACGTTATGCGCATTTGATGGACGAACCACAACGGGACGCGACTAACCAGGTCGGAAACCTTATTGATGTTTAAGCTGTGGAACAAAACCCTTGTTACCCGAAAGGTAACGTGTTACTTTTTAAGTAGCGCTGAAAGTTAACTGAATGCCAATAGCAAAAATCAAACACAAAGGGCTAAAAGAGTTGTTCGAAACGGGTAAAACCGCCCGTATCAACAAACGTTATCACCAGACCTGCATTTTCATCATGGACTTCCTTGATAACGTAACAGACCTTTCTCAATGCTCAGGCATTCAAAATTTTCATGAACTAAAAGGCAGTCGTAAAGGTGAATATTCAATGCATGCATCTGGTAACTGGTGCATCACATTTGAATGGGAACAACCCGATGTCATTATTCTGAATTTTGAAGATTATCACTAATGGAAAAACACCATGGCAAGCATTAAACGAATGAGACCCCCTAGCCATCCAGGAATGACCTTAAAGGCCATGGTAATCGACCCTCGTGGCATCCAGGTTTCAGAACTGGCAGATGCAATTGATATGAGCCGTAAAACCGTTTCTCAAATTCTCAATGGGAATGCCCGTATGACTCCAGTCACCGCCAGCAAACTAGCTCGCGCTTTAAATATTTCTTCTATCCCCTGGGTCAACATGCAAACGGCATTAGACCTATTTGAAGCTGAACAGGATTTGAAACAGTGGGAACCTGGGAAAGTCTGGTCAGAAGAGGCAAATGGTCACGTTTAAGAACTAAGGTTTGCCCGAGCCTATCCGATTAACTGTGTAAATGACCATCGTGTAAACTCCTGTTTGGAGGTGCCAGAAGATGGTTATCAAGAAAGAACTGCTCGATGAGCTTTTAGCATCCGTTGAGAACCCACAAGACTTGATGGGCGAAGATGGACTTCTTAAACAATTGAAGAAAGCCCTGATTGAGAGGGCGATGAATGCGGAGTTGGACGATCACCTTGGCTATGCCAAAGGCGATCCAACAGGGCGTAATGGCGGCAATTCCCGCAACGGTCATGGTCGCAAGACCATTGTCGGCGAAGACGGCGAGATGGAAATTACCACGCCCAGAGACCGCGATGCCACGTTCGAGCCACAAATCATCAAGAAAGGTCAACGTCGTTTTGACGGCTTCGATGACAAGATTATTTCTATGTATGCCCGTGGCATGAGCGTTAACGAAATCCGTGGGCACCTTGAGGAAATCTATGGCGTAGAGGTCTCCAAGGATTTGATTTCCACAGTGACGGATGCGGTCATGGAAGAGGTTCGAGACTGGCAAAGCCGCCCTCTTGATGCGGTTTATCCTGTTATCATCTTTGATGCCCTACGGGTCAAAATCCGTGATGAAGGTACGGTTCGCAACAAGGCGGTTTATTTGGCTCTGGGCTTTACGATGGAAGGCCAGAAAGAGGTTCTCGGCCTGTGGATTGAACAAACCGAAGGGGCTAAGTTCTGGCTTAGGGTGATGAATGACATCAAGAACCTAGGTGTGAACGACGTCTTTATTGCTGTCGTGGATGGTCTAAAAGGCTTTCCAGAGGCCATCAACGCCGCCTTCCCTGACACACAGGTCCAGACTTGCGTCGTCCATATGATCCGCAATTCCCTGAACTTTGTCGGCTGGAAAGAGAAAAAAGCGGTCGCCACCGATTTGAAAGGGGTCTATCGGGCCAATACGGCTGAAGACGCCGCTCTCAGGCTGGATGAATTTGAGGAGAAATGGGGCGGAAAGTTCCCCTCTATCGCCAAATCATGGCGAAATAACTGGGAGCATGTCATTCCGTTTTTTGCCTATCCTGAAGAAATCCGCAAAATCATCTATACGACCAACGCGATTGAGAGCCTTGTGTATTTAAAATTTGTTAGACTTATGCCCATAGTAGCCCTTGGCCAAGGGCTACTATGGGTGGAGTTTGCCGTTAGAGCCTTGAGGCTTAGACCTCGTTAGTCAGCAAGGTAACTCCACCTTCTTCATATCTCGAACAGTTGATTGGGACCTTGATCCCGGAGCACAAGAAGGAGAAAGAAGTATGGCACATTTCAATTATTTTGTCGGCATTGATGTTGGGAAATATGAATGCCTCGTTGCTTTTAGTCATTCCTCCAAAATTTTATCCATCCCCAACACAGCAATCGGATTGCAAGAGCTTATTGATGGCCTTGAGGAAATCAAATCCAATACGCTCATTGCCATGGAAGCCACGGGAGGCTATGAAGTGGCCTTCTGGAAAGTTCTTCACAAAGCGGGTTTTCATGTTCGTCAAGTCCCTCCCGCTCAAGTAAGATCTTTTGCCCGTTCCAAAGCTCAAATTGCAAAAACAGATCGCATTGATGCCAAAATCATTTGCCGTTTTATACAGGAAAACCCAAATTCAGGCCGTTCCCTTCCATCTGATAATGTATTGAGGCTCAATAGGTTAATGGCAAAACGTTATCAACTCATTAAAGTAAGGGCTGCATTAAAATGCCAATCTCGACAACAGCAGGAAGAAGACCTTGAAGAATTGGACAAGGCTCATATCCAGTTTCTAAATAACCAGATTTCCAATTTAAACGCTATGATCACAACGCTCATTCATGAGAATCATGACCTTGAAGAAAAGGATCGTATTTTGCAATCGATCCCCGGCGTTGGCCCTGTCCTCAGTGCAAGTTTTCTGGCCTTCCTTCCCGAACTTGGAACGGCCTCAGATAAACAAATTGCCTGTTTATGTGGTATCGCTCCTATCGCACGAGATAGCGGGAAATATAAAGGAAAGCGTTTTATGTCTGGCGGGCGAAAACAGGTTCGTGACGTTCTTTATCAAGCTGCATTAGTCGCTTCATGGCATAACCCGAAGATAAAAACCTTCTTTGCACGCCTTAAGTCTGCTGGAAAACCGCATAAAGTTTGCGTTATTGCAGCAGCTCGAAAGCTGGCAACAATTGCAAATGCCATGGTGCTTCAGAAATCAGAGTGGCAAACTGATTAATACAGTTGCTGAATATGTCCTTGAGAAAAATCATAAAAAACAGGGGCCACTTTCCCAATGACGAGGCGGCGACCAAGTTGTTGTATCTGGCCTTGAAAAATGCCTCAAAAAAGTGGACCATACCCACTCGAACATGGAAACAGGCTCTCAACCAGTTTGCCGTCCTGTTCGAAGACCGTTTTCCATCCTCAATATATTGAGGATGGAAAAGTGAACTTAAGCGGTCATTTACACGGAAGATCGGACACTACCCAGCATTAATATACGACCTGTCCAAAAACACCGATAAAAATAGACAGTCGTTTCATCCGGCTTTTATTTTTCTCAATTGAGCCACTTGGTACATTATTTTCACTGTTTAACCTCATAGAGATACCCTCTACCTTTCTCTCTCTGCCTTCACTTCTTTTGCTTGCGCCTTTGACATAACACTGTTCTTACATTTGAACTCAAGATTTGACCATCTAACCTTTAAGTAGTATTCATATTTTTACTTTTATATCTACTAAAAATCATGCCCATATATTCAGCCTAGTGACTTACATATAATATTTACCTTTAAAAATTAGATAGTTATATTTATCACACCTTTACAAAAACATCACATTATAAACAGACGCGTCACCCCAACACCTTAGAATTAATATCTATTCGCTTTCCTCAATTTCCTTACAGACGCTCACTAAAACAATCTTAAGATCACATTCCCACATCACAAAATAGTCGATTATCAATCAACCAAATGAACGAAACGCCAGAAACATTAGAACCACAATCTGAAAACATTGCGTCACCCACAGACACAGGGCTGCTCTGTCTCGTCATCCTCTCTCAGTTTTTTGAGCGCCCAGCAGAAGCTGATCAGATCAAGCACTCGTTAGGTAAATCAGATGTGATGACGTCTGATTACTTATTGTTCGTTGCAAAAGGGTTCCCTTGTCTTCAGCAGCGCTTGAGCTTTTACAGAAACGTAAAGATGCCCCTGATGCTCATCGTATCTGGATTTTTGAAGGTTCCGTTAACAGGGAGCAAATCAAGAACACTTGGAGATCAATTCGTGAACGAACGACCATAACACTATGGCAGGAAGACCCTACCCTTGACGGTTTTATATCTGAGGTTAAGGAAAAACACGGCAAGAAGTTCAGCTTTAAGAAATGTCTTGAGGACGCTGAAGCACAGAGCATCCACCTTCCAATGGGTGTGTTAGATTTACGAATGCACGACCTTCGCTTCTATCTTAGCATCTTCTGGTCAAGGCCTGCTTTCAATTGGGGCATTGCTAGGTCACACCCAGCAACAAACAACACATAGGTATGCAACATCTATACGATGCCCCGCTCAGAGATGCGGTCAATATCGTAGGCAACAAGGTTGCATAAATGCATTCAATGGATTTTTAAATTTTGAGGGCGGGAATTTTCCTGCCCTTTTCATTTTTCTTTATGCCGTAAACCGCCTATCCACAATAACAGTTTTCTCAAATGTTGTTTCTTTCTTCTTAGGCAATCAAGCCTCCATTAAGAAAGGAACATAAAATGGAAAATGATGATGTTAAAATTAGTGTAGAAGCAAGTGTAAAATAGGGTACACATAGACCTTGCCGCCCATAATGGTGTATTTCTCTGTCATATCGCGCCTTTCCACAGTTGGAGCAGTAAATGTGTAAGGAATGTGTAATTTTTCCATTTCCCAATTCCAACTTAATTCTATATTCGCTTTTACATTTTCCGTAAAATCCGTATTATGAGTATCGTAGTTATTAATCATACAGGTCATGACAATGAAAACTATTTCTGCAACGTCAGCATCAAAAGAATTTGGGCGTTATCTTGATACAGCTCAAAGAGAGCCTGTTATTGTCACGAAAAAAGATCGTCCTGTTGCAGTTACCATGTCGATCCAAGAGGCTCAAGAGTTGTTTGAATTACGTATTCAAGCTGGAATTCAACGTGGTCTATCAGATGTAGAGCAAGAAAACTATCATGAACTGACAGCCGATTACGCTCAGCAACTAAAGAAACGTTTTAAAGCCAATATCTAAAAATAATTATGCACGTCATCATTACCAGAAATGGCGAAGCAGACCTTGAAGCCATTTACCAGTACCATGCTGAATATACTTTTGAATATGCGGATAAATTTCATGATGAAATTATCGCATTTATGATTGAAAAATTGTCACACTTCCCAGAACTTGGTAGGGAGGTTTCTACTGTCCCTCAAATCAGAAAACTCGTATACGATAGTTCTTACAATATTTACTATCTGATAAAGGAAGATACTGCTTATATCCTCTATATCTTGGATGGACGACGAATCTTAAATGATCAAATTCAATTCCTCCAAGATCACGAAATTGATGGCCTGATGTAGGGAAAAATATGAATCGAGATGCTGTCAAAGAACATTTTTCTGAACACTGTAAGTTGGCAACATTGTGTATTCTCGAACAGTGCCCTGCCTACTCAGCCAATATGAGGTTGCTGCAAGAAGTTTTAAGAGAACACGGTCTCAATATATCATCTGATGAATATAAAAAAGTAGGGGCTGAAGTAGCTAAGGGTTAATGTTTAGCCTGTTTATACCATATTTTCAGCTGCTTTAGGAGGTCTGCGTGGTTGCCTCCATTGAAACGCCATTCACACTCCTTGAGAAACCAGTAGAAATGGTCAGTTTTGATACCGTTGAATTTCCGCATATGACGCTTTGCCTGATTCCAAAAGTTCTCAATGCCATTGATGTGATTTTGTTTGTCTGCAAAGAGTTTGGAATGGTTGATGCGGCGGTGATGAAAGTCCGAAACATCCAATGCGTTGTAAGCGCCAAACGTATCGGTATAGACGATACTGTCAGGCTCGACCTTCTCCTGAATAATCGGTAACAGCGTCTCTGTCTTTGCATTGGGAATGATTGCCGTATAGACCTTGCCACCCCGCTTTAAAAGGCCAAACACAGCCACTTTGCCGCCAGCACCACGACCTCGTTTTCCTTTACGGACACCGCCAAAATAACTTTCATCAGCTTCAATCTCGCCTTGCAAACGATAGCTCGGCAACTTGCTGGCAATCAATTGGCGAAGCCGCATGAAGAAGCGGATCGATGTGTTCGCTTGGACACCTACAATTTCAGCAGTCGCACGAGCCGTGCTGCCTGCGACAAAATGCTCAATCAACTTGCTTTGCTGACGTAAAGTCAGACGACTTTTTCGGATGTACATCGTAGCCATTATAGAACCTCTTTCAGTCCTTAGCTACTTCAGCCCCAAAAAGAAATCGGATATCACTTGTGCGGTTTTGTATTTCAGAGCTGCATTTTGATTTCTTTTCTCTGGTATCTCGTCCAGTAAATCAAAACCGAGATTTGACCTTGGAAAGTCGTTAAACTTCATAAAAGCCAGCCTATCTTCGGATAGCTGGCTTTTCCCATTTTTTGGTTAGCTGAGTAAGAAGTTTTTCTGTCTTTGATAGTTCAGCCAAATCGGTTCACTGAAAATGGTATGGGCTGAGACTTCTCCTACAGAAGTCACATAAACAAATTGGCTTATCGGTATTATTTGTGCTGGTGTTGCAATCACCATCGGTCCAATTCTCGCTGATCGTTTTTTTGGAGACCCATCAGGCTACCAAGTTAGCTTTATTCAGCTTCTTCAAAGTGTGGTCTGATATGGGCGTTCAAACACAATTTTTACCTGCCGTAGGCACACCTAGTCATACTTTTTACTGTCCTGCCAGCCTGTTTCCATGGGGACCGCTTTTTGGCGTTTTCTTTGGGGCCTTAATGAGTGAAGTGATCCCGGTTTTCGAAATCGGGATCATGATCGGCTTTGCTTTATGGCATGTATTCTGGGCCACACAGTTTTTACGTGACCCTTGGATTGCAGACATTATTTCTGCACGCATGGATTTAAGGATTTTACCAGGCTTCTACACACGTAACCCCATCTCTGAAAAGGCTTGGGCATATGGATAATTGGTTTTTTGATTTTCTGGTTTGGCTTGTTGTACTTGCCACTTTCCTCGCTATTTTCCACCCGGTCTTACACAAAATGACCTTTGGGTCATGGGAAGAAGATTTACTTTCAGAAAAGCTCAATCTTGATCGCATCGAAGGAGATTTTGGTGAGATTGTCATTGATAAAGATGGCGGCTGTCATCAGGTCATTGAACTTTCTGGCCACGACTTTGCCGCTTTGGATGAAGCAGATCGTGAGCGTAAACTCTGGGACCGTGAAAGCTGGATTAAAATCCTGAGTGAAAGCAAAGTAAAATGTAAAATCATTTCTCATAAAAGCCTTCATAAACCACAATCATTAAACCCTCATACTCGCCAACATATGGCACGTGCTGATGAAAAATGGGAAGAACAATTCAAAAAATCCTATGAACTCGGCCATTACATCATCTTATCTGTACCAAACGCAGGTGATCTAAAAGCATTAGAAAAAGCCGTCTTGGATACACAAGATGAATTATCAGATTATCAACCGCGGCTCTTAGGTATCCTACCCCCCTGCTGCACGTTCCGCCCTTCCCTAATTTTGGCAACCGAAAGGACAGAATTTATGGCACTTATTGATTGCCCAGAACCAGACTGCAACCAAACGGGACTTTCCGACACAGCGGACGTATGTCCAAGCTGTCGGTATGATTTTGTAAAAGCACGTGAGAAAGCAAAAGAAAAGAAAGTACGCTTAATTTCATTTCTGCTCTTTCTTGTTGGCCTTGGCTTTATCGGATAACCAGGAAGGTTACTGATATTTTGGGCCGGGCCTTGATCCGTTTTTATGTCGAGGATATGGGTGTTGGTATCTGCTGGTTTAACCGGATCGCGGGAAACAACCGCCTCATGCATCCGCTAAAAATGTTCAATCACGCAATCGGCGCTCTTTGGCCGTTTCATTGCACATCACAAGGCATGGATAAAAGTCCTCATGGAGATTTACCCTTGCGCCTTTTATCTACACCCAGCGGTCAAACATATAAATTCCAATGGCATGTTAAAGACAAGCCCCAAGCATTGGGTAATTACTGTGTTTTTGCCCCATCTGACTCCGGTAAATCAACGCTTATTCTACATCTACTGAGTGGTGCCGCCAAGTTTCCCGACATTGCCAGCTTCGTATTAGACAGTAACGAGGGGGCGAAGTTCATGGTTGAAGCCATGGGGGGCACCTACATGGATTATGAAAATATTAAGTTTAACCCTCTTGATCTTGCAGAAGACAATCTGAAAAACAGAAACCGTATTGACTTCATTGTGCGCTCCATGTTGGGCGATTTTGAAGAGGAAGGTATGAATGCGGCCATTAACCATCTTATCGACCTTGCCTTTCACCTAGACCGTGGAGAACGAACTTTCGATGCACTTTACGATCATGCGTTCGAGCGACGTTCCAAACTCAAAGAACGCTTTGGTCTGTGGGTCCGTGAAGGACAACAAAGCCATCTATTCAACGCACCTTACGATACTTTGAAAAACACTCTAACAGGGTCGCATTTGATCGGTATCAACATGAACGAGATATTGAATGATCCAATCGTTGGTCCTCCGGTTGTGACACACATTTCCGAGGCGGTGCGTGAAGTCGGAAGGCAAAAGAAAGGTTTCAATCTATTTGTGGATGAGGCCGCGAACCTTTTACAGAACGATGGTTTCAAGAAATTCGTCAAAGAAATGTATCGAGAATATCGCAAGCTGGACGGCTGTGTTGGTATGGCGTTTCAGGACCCCGCAGGTTTGTTCGATAGTGGTATTGCACCAGCGGTTCTCACCAATACGGCAATGAAAATCTTTTTTCCAAACGCCAATGCCGACCCCGAAAGCCTACGCCAATTCAATTTCAACGAAGAACAAATGGACATCCGCCTTCTTCCCATTGTGCAACTGGAATACGTTTCATGATGAAATCAATGTGGCTAATCAAAGTGTCAGTAAGTTTAAGCCTTCCCTTCACTCGACGAAGGATGTCAATAACCTCCCAACGTTCATGAATGAGATGTTGTGGGAGACCTTTATAACCCGCAACCAACTCATTGTTTTGTCGGCGCTGAAAAGTTGTTTTTCTTGCCCCATTTGCAGTGCAACTGCTGTGTAATAGCGTTGCATTAAAGGGGTTAATAGCCCGGTTTTCTGCGGATATATTTGAAAAATCAGTCATTTTTTAAATGACGGTAAAAGTAGCTAAAATCCTTGAAAAAAGGTTGACAGCAAAAGGCCAAACTAGGATAATGCGTACATGTTCTGGCGCATTAACTTTTGGTTTTTGTTGGCCTTTCAAAAACCCTCGAATTACAGTTCGAGGGTTTTTTCTTTTCTAGAACACCTCCAAAAGAGGCCCTATACAAAAGGACAGTCTTTAAAGGGGAAAAGTATAATTTACCGTTTCGTTCCCTGCGTGCCCGGAATTTACAATTGACAAAATATGGGAAGTGGTCCCATATTTTGTCACTCTTCTGACAGGAAAGAAGGTTGGTTGCGGGGGCCAGATTTGAACTGACGACCTTCAGGTTATGAGACGGATCAACTTAACCGCAATCAATTGTTTTTATGACATAATTTAACGACATAAGAATTGTATGTGTAAGATTATGTGCAAATTCATACTCAATTCAAAACCGCTCTCTGAATATTGCAAAGAGCTGTTCAAAACATTACTCCCAATTGGCTGTAATTACATTTTCCAGCTGATTATGTAACTCATTTAAAAGTTCTGTTTCACCATAAGATGGGGGAGAGAACGCAGCCATTGCTTCAACCAAGTTTTCAACATTAGCAGCTTTAATTTTCTCACCATTCGAAACCTCAAAGGAAGAAACCATATTGTCCCCATCCTGAAGATACCAGTCGTCAACAGTTACAGTATCATTTGTTCCAATGATAGAAACTTCAAGATCATTGCCTTCTTGCCTAAACCACAGCTGGTTGTTTGCAATATTTTCTCCAAAGAGAATTTTATCTTCACTGCCCCCTTCTCTGTGGTTTCTGATAATATCCTGCCCTCTGTTGCGATTGATTTGATAACAATCATCACCAGAGCCGCCATCCAAGATATCATTACCGGCACCACCGTTAAGGATATCATCGCCCGAACCACCGGATAACTTATCCGCACCACTCTGACCTTCAAGAAGGTCTGAACCAGCTGAACCGTTCAATGTGTCAGCTCCAGCCCCACTAATCAGAACATCGTTCCCTTCTGTTCCAACGAGGTTTTCATCAGTTGGCATAGCTGTATAAAGTTTATGATAGACGCCATTACCGCTGCCATCCTGAGCGCTGTCTGAATGCCACGTAGAGACGAAACTACCATCCGCTAGAGAGGCCAAAGAACCATATTTCTGGTTACCGGAAGTATAGTCGTTGACAACAAATTCACCACCAACCTTTTGAGTATTAGCATCATAGCGTTGTCCAACAATCGCATAACCACTACCATCCACATTATTAGTCTCCCAAGTGATAACAAAACCACCATCGTCAAGACCGATCACGTCGCTATACATGTGTACTGTTGTCGAAGTCGTCGTCGTTGCCAGAGTTTCACCACCGATTTTATTACCTGTGGCATCATAACGCTGAAAATGCACTCCTCCTTGCTGATAGGCAGACCAGGAAATAACAAAACCACCATCACTTAACGCTGCGATCTCAGGTTGGAATTCCGAACTTGACGTTCTACTGTTTACAAGAAACTCTCCACCAACCTTATTATTATCACCATCAAAAATCTGTGCCCAGGAACCCATGCCGCTGCCATCACGGCCAACAGCATCATGCCAGGTCACCACATAACCGCCACCAATCAAAGTAACAATATGGGAGGCCCCGATATCTCCAGGACTGGCATTGGCGATTAATTCACCACCGACCTTATTTCCAGCAGCATCATAACGTTGCACCACGATATTGTTCACGCCGCCTTCATGGAAACTGACAACAAACCCACCATCACCCAGTGATGCCAGATCACTACGGATTTGGCGTCCGGAAACGGAGGTACTCACCTGAAATTCAGTGTTTACCTTTGCGCCAGATGCGTCGTAACGTTGGCCATAAATGCCATAATCACTGCTATCCTGACCGTAACTATCCCAGGTAACCACAAAACCACCGTCATTCAGACCAACAACGGAAGGTTCGCGCTGAGTGCTGCTTGTATAAGTATTTATCTGGAATTCACCACCAACTTTATGGCCTGCCCCATCATAGCGTTGACCATAGATACCCGAGCTGCTCCCGTCCTGAGGGCTATCCCAGACAACGACGTATCCTCCACCTTCAAGGGCGGCAACATTCGGTGATTGTTGGCTCCCTGACGTAAAGCTATTGACCTGCTGCTCAGAACCTTCATTTAACACAAGGGGACCCGAGTTCAGCCCGACACCAACCGCCATATCTGCATAAGTGACATTGCCAACTTCATCCATGACCGTATAGGTGAAGCTATCTTCCCCAGAACCATTTGCATGAGCTTCAAACTCATAAGACCCAGTGTTTGCATCCACAATACGCACCCGGCCATTATCCATCGCAACCCAGCCATCCGCATCAGCCACACCATCAAGCGCATAAGTCAGCGTAACATCACTACCCTCATCAGAACCATCTGCGCCACCAATAGCGCCTAACTTCCAACTCGCAATATCACCTGGATTAAGAATAATCGAACCACCATCACTAACAGGCACAGACGTCAAGTCCATAAGGCCATCGGCAAACCTGATGGTTTCAATGTTGGACAAGCTATCCTCTTCGCCAGTCACAACATGCAAAACAGTCCAATGATCTGTGGCCTTGTCATAGCGCAACTGATAATCCGCTTGATTACCGGACAACACCGCCACATCATCACCAGACCCGCCATCCAGAACATCATTACCGGCACCACCGTTAAGGATATCATCGCCCGAACCACCGGATAACTTATCCGCACCACTCTGACCTTTAAGAAGGTCTGAACCAGCTGAACCGTTCAATGTGTCAGCTCCAGCCCCACTAATCAGAACATCGTTCCCTTCTGTTCCAACCAAGTTTTCATTACTGACCTCTGCGGCAAAAACTTTTTGAGCAATGCCATTGCTATCACCGTCATTACCTGCTGACTGCCAAGTCATCACCAAGCTACCATCTTCCAAGCTCGTAATCGAAGGCTGGTTTTGATCGCCGGAATGATAATCATTCACCAGGAAATAGCTGCCGCTTTGATTACCGGCAGCATCATAGCGTTGCGCAAGAATGCCATCATTGGCACCATCATAGCCATAGGTCTCCCAGGCAACAACAAAGCCGCCATCAGCCAGACCCACCACATCATTATAATATTGTTGGCCCCAGGTATGGACCGTATTGACATGGAATTCCCTGCCAACTCGGACTCCATTACTATCATAACGTTGCGCGAAAATACCATAATCACTCCCGTCCTGCTTATGAGAACTCCACGTGACAATAAAACCACCATCTTTAAGGTTGCTAATTGAAGCAAGGTGCTGAACCGAACTGGTATAGCTATTCACCTGGAATTCAGAACCCTTCTTGTGACCTGAAGCATCAAAAGCCTGACCAAAGATGCCTACAGTGCTTCCATCACGATTACCTGCATCTTGCCAAACAACAGCGTAACCGCCATCACCCAAAGTCGTAACCTGAGGTAAGCCAAGGTCTCCTCCTGCATTTGTAATATGCGTTTCACCTCCAATTGGGGAAGAGTTGGCATCATAAAGTTGGGACGTAATATACCCATCACTACTATCATTCCAAACCACTAGGAAATTACCATTCTCGAAAGATGTAATGGCATTCTGTCTTTGATCCCATGAAGTCTCATGGCTCACATGGAATTCTCCACTCACTGGATTGCCATTGCCATCATAACGTTGGGCATAAATGCCATTTTCGCTTCCATCCTGACCATAGCTATCCCAGCTCACAACGAAACCACCATCAGCCATACCTGTAACTGAGGGTACACCCTGGCTATTATTGGTATATGTATTTATCTGGAATTCACCACCAATTTTATGGCCTGCCCCATCATAGCGTTGACCATAGATACCCGAGCTGCTCCCGTCCTGAGGGCTATCCCAGACAACGACGTATCCTCCACCTTCAAGGGCGGCAACATTCGGTGATTGTTGGCTCCCTGACGTAAAGCTATTGACCTGCTGCTCAGAACCTTCATTTAACACAAGGGGACCCGAGTTCAGCCCGACACCAACCGCCATATCTGCATAAGTGACATTGCCAACTTCATCCATGACCGTATAGGTGAAGCTATCTTCCCCAGAACCATTTGCATGAGCTTCAAACTCATAAGACCCAGTGTTTGCATCCACAATACGCACCCGGCCATTATCCATCGCAACCCAGCCATCCGCATCAGCCACACCATCAAGCGCATAAGTCAGCGTAACATCACTACCCTCATCAGAACCATCTGCGCCACCAATAGCGCCTAACTTCCAACTCGCAATATCACCTGGATTAAGAATAATCGAACCACCATCACTAACAGGCACAGACGTCAAGTCCATAAGGCCATCGGCAAACCTGATGGTTTCAATGTTGGACAAGCTATCCTCTTCGCCAGTCACAACATGCAAAACAGTCCAATGATCTGTGGCCTTGTCATAGCGCAACTGATAATCCGCTTGATTACCGGACAACACCGCCACATCATCACCAGACCCGCCATCCAGAACATCATTACCGGCACCACCGTTAAGGATATCATCGCCCGAACCACCGGATAACTTATCCGCACCACTCTGACCTTTAAGAAGGTCTGAACCAGCTGAACCGTTCAATGTGTCAGCTCCAGCCCCACTAATCAGAACATCGTTCCCTTCTGTTCCAACCAAGTTTTCATTACTGACCTCTGCGGCAAAAACTTTTTGAGCAATGCCATTGCTATCACCGTCATTACCTGCTGACTGCCAAGTCATCACCAAGCTACCATCTTCCAAGCTCGTAATCGAAGGCTGGTTTTGATCGCCGGAATGATAATCATTCACCAGGAAATAGCTGCCGCTTTGATTACCGGCAGCATCATAGCGTTGCGCAAGAATGCCATCATTGGCACCATCATAGCCATAGGTCTCCCAGGCAACAACAAAGCCGCCATCAGCCAGACCCACCACATCATTATAATATTGTTGGCCCCAGGTATGGACCGTATTGACATGGAATTCCCTGCCAACTCGGACTCCATTACTATCATAACGTTGCGCGAAAATACCATAATCACTCCCGTCCTGCTTATGAGAACTCCACGTGACAATAAAACCACCATCTTTAAGGTTGCTAATTGAAGCAAGGTGCTGAACCGAACTGGTATAGCTATTCACCTGGAATTCAGAACCCTTCTTGTGACCTGAAGCATCAAAAGCCTGACCAAAGATGCCTACAGTGCTTCCATCACGATTACCTGCATCTTGCCAAACAACAGCGTAACCGCCATCACCCAAAGTCGTAACCTGAGGTAAGCCAAGGTCTCCTCCTGCATTTGTAATATGCGTTTCACCTCCAATTGGGGAAGAGTTGGCATCATAAAGTTGGGACGTAATATACCCATCACTACTATCATTCCAAACCACTAGGAAATTACCATTCTCGAAAGATGTAATGGCATTCTGTCTTTGATCCCATGAAGTCTCATGGCTCACATGGAATTCTCCACTCACTGGATTGCCATTGCCATCATAACGTTGGGCATAAATGCCATTTTCGCTTCCATCCTGACCATAGCTATCCCAGCTCACAACGAAACCACCATCAGCCATACCTGTAACTGAGGGTACACCCTGGCTATTATTGGTATATGTATTTATCTGGAATTCACCACCAATTTTATGGCCTGCCCCATCATAGCGTTGACCATAGATACCCGAGCTGCTCCCGTCCTGAGGGCTATCCCAGACAACGACGTATCCTCCACCTTCAAGGGCGGCAACATTCGGTGATTGTTGGCTCCCTGACGTAAAGCTATTGACCTGCTGCTCAGAACCTTCATTTAACACAAGGGGACCCGAGTTCAGCCCGACACCAACCGCCATATCTGCATAAGTGACATTGCCAACTTCATCCATGACCGTATAGGTGAAGCTATCTTCCCCAGAACCATTTGCATGAGCTTCAAACTCATAAGACCCAGTGTTTGCATCCACAATACGCACCCGGCCATTATCCATCGCAACCCAGCCATCCGCATCAGCCACACCATCAAGCGCATAAGTCAGCGTAACATCACTACCCTCATCAGAACCATCTGCGCCACCAATAGCGCCTAACTTCCAACTCGCAATATCACCTGGATTAAGAATAATCGAACCACCATCACTAACAGGCACAGACGTCAAGTCCATAAGGCCATCGGCAAACCTGATGGTTTCAATGTTGGACAAGCTATCCTCTTCGCCAGTCACAACATGCAAAACAGTCCAATGATCTGTGGCCTTGTCATAGCGCAACTGATAATCCGCTTGATTACCGGACAACACCGCCACATCATCACCAGACCCGCCATCCAGAACATCATTACCGGCACCACCGTTAAGGATATCATCGCCCGAACCACCGGATAACTTATCCGCACCACTCTGACCTTTAAGAAGGTCTGAACCAGCTGAACCGTTCAATGTGTCAGCTCCAGCCCCACTAATCAGAACATCGTTCCCTTCTGTTCCAACCAAGTTTTCATTACTGACCTCTGCGGCAAAAACTTTTTGAGCAATGCCATTGCTATCACCGTCATTACCTGCTGACTGCCAAGTCATCACCAAGCTACCATCTTCCAAGCTCGTAATCGAAGGCTGGTTTTGATCGCCGGAATGATAATCATTCACCAGGAAATAGCTGCCGCTTTGATTACCGGCAGCATCATAGCGTTGCGCAAGAATGCCATCATTGGCACCATCATAGCCATAGGTCTCCCAGGCAACAACAAAGCCGCCATCAGCCAGACCCACCACATCATTATAATATTGTTGGCCCCAGGTATGGACCGTATTGACATGGAATTCCCTGCCAACTCGGACTCCATTACTATCATAACGTTGCGCGAAAATACCATAATCACTCCCGTCCTGCTTATGAGAACTCCACGTGACAATAAAACCACCATCTTTAAGGTTGCTAATTGAAGCAAGGTGCTGAACCGAACTGGTATAGCTATTCACCTGGAATTCAGAACCCTTCTTGTGACCTGAAGCATCAAAAGCCTGACCAAAGATGCCTACAGTGCTTCCATCACGATTACCTGCATCTTGCCAAACAACAGCGTAACCGCCATCACCCAAAGTCGTAACCTGAGGTAAGCCAAGGTCTCCTCCTGCATTTGTAATATGCGTTTCACCTCCAATTGGGGAAGAGTTGGCATCATAAAGTTGGGACGTAATATACCCATCACTACTATCATTCCAAACCACTAGGAAATTACCATTCTCGAAAGATGTAATGGCATTCTGTCTTTGATCCCATGAAGTCTCATGGCTCACATGGAATTCTCCACTCACTGGATTGCCATTGCCATCATAACGTTGGGCATAAATGCCATTTTCGCTTCCATCCTGACCATAGCTATCCCAGCTCACAACGAAACCACCATCAGCCATACCTGTAACTGAGGGTACACCCTGGCTATTATTGGTATATGTATTTATCTGGAATTCACCACCAATTTTATGGCCTGCCCCATCATAGCGTTGACCATAGATACCCGAGCTGCTCCCGTCCTGAGGGCTATCCCAGACAACGACGTATCCTCCACCTTCAAGGGCGGCAACATTCGGTGATTGTTGGCTCCCTGACGTAAAGCTATTGACCTGCTGCTCAGAACCTTCATGTAACACAAGAGGGCCTGAGTTCAACCCGACACCAACCGCCATATCCGCATAAGTGACATTGCCGCCCTCATCCGTCACCGTGTAGGTGAAGCTATCTTCGCCGGAGGCTCCGGCATTAGCTTCAAACTCATAAGCCCCGGTGTTCGCATCCACAATACGCACCCGACCATTGGCGCTCGCAACCCAGCCATCTGCATCAGCGACACCATCAAGCGCATAAGTCAGGGTAACATCACCATCCTCATCAGAACCATCTGCTCCACCAAAAGCGCCTAACTTCCAACTCGCAACATCCCCTGCATTTAGAACAATCGAACCACCATCGCCAACAGGCGCTGACGTCAAATCCATGCTCCCGTCTGCAAACTGAACCGTCTCAATGTTGCTCAGTGTATCCGTCTCACCACTGGCCATATGAAGAACTGACCAGCTGTCTGCTTCACCGTCATAACGCAGCTGGTAATCGGCCTTTTTGCCCGTAAAGACAGCCATATCCGTGCCCATTCCACCATCAAGCACATCATCACCGGCACCACCATGCAGCTCATCATTACCGGAACCACCAAACAAGGTATCATTCCCGGCATTCCCTTTGATATAGTTATCAGCTTGGTTACCAACCAATTCATCTTCAAACTCAGATCCAACAAGGTTTTCAATGTTCTGAAGCCCATCTTCACCGAAACCCTCATTTTCAACTAAGTCTAGTGAGACACCGACATGTGAATCAGCATACGAGAGAGAGTTTAGATCACCGTCTTTCCAATAATTTTCTATATCCGAATTGGCCTCAAAATACTCTTTAGATAAATTACCAAGCAAAGCAAGGGAACCCTCATCACCCTCAAAACGTAGTAACTCTACATTCTCAAGAACATCACGATCCCCTGATGAAGTATGGGTAATCTCAAAGCCACCGTTAGAGTCAGTTTCTTCAATTTGATAGTCCTCCAATGCCCCTTCAAAAACAGCAACATCTAAACCATCGCCACCCTGAATGACATCGTCTCCTACACCACCAATAAAAGTGATATCTTCACCTCGGGCAATCAGGGTATTATCTCCACTCCCCCCCACAAGGACCGAGTTATCATAACCCACAAGAACAGTATCATCAGAATTACTGCTATCTTGCAGAATATTGCCGCCTGCCTTGTTATCAATTAATACGTCAACTCCAGTATTGCCGATATCAACTTTCTGTCCGGACTCGCCCCCCATAAACTGAACCGTTTTGCCGTCACTCGTCTTGAGAATAGTTGTATCTCCACCAACGATGAGCATATTTCCTGCCGCTGGTGCTTGGTCGGAAAGTTCGACCTCTGCAATACTGCCCTTATTGCCATCTTTGAAGCTGAATTCACCTTCTTGGCGAATGAAATTGCCATTATCGTAACGATCAGAAGAGTTAGATGATAAAGACACCTCTTCGATACCAAACTGTGACAAAGTGTAAAGCTCATTACCATCGCTAACACCATTGACATCCTTATCGACCCAAACACGGAGCCATTTCCATGTCGCATCGTTCTCATTAAGGACACCGTCAGAATTACTATCTGCCAAGGCTAGGTCTTCAAAAGACCTAATCATTTCATTATTACTGGCAATTACACCATCCTGGTCAAAATCAACAACCATGAAGCCATGATTAGGCATAATCCAGCCAGTTTGTTCTGCTACGCTATCCCCATTAAGGTCGAAACTCACATCATTTTGATCAATTCCCAAGGTTGAGACACGACTGCCAAACAAATTCATGACCAAAGCGTTTCCGCCCTGAGCACCATCTGCGTGTATCATCGGGCTTCCATCACCTGTGCCAAAAGCCGCATCAGCAAAAACCCCGGTGCGTCCGTCTGCGAACTTGAAAGCCCCCTTACCAAAGACCGTATTTCCTTCTATCTCTTCAATGACCTGATCGCTGGCCAACGTAATTTCCGTTACGCCAGCTTGATCCATAGTTAAGACTTCACCTGCCTTGGAAATACCGTCTCCATTATCCATCCAGACTTTGAATTTACTCCAATCCTTATCTTCACTGGATAATACGCCATCTTCATTTGTATCAAAGGCCTGTAAACCTTCTAAGTCAGTTCGCGCCCCTTCCTTATACCCAACAAAAGAAAGCTCATCATATTCGGTAATCAAGCCATCATTGTTTGCATCTAAAGCCAACAGGCCATCACCTTCACCGACCCAGCCGCGTTGTTCAACCCAGCCATCACCGTCCAGATCGAACATGGCATCAGACATGTCCACAGGTATGAGTTTGACCCCATCACCATCCATATCCAGAACGATCGGTTTGCCACCACCAAAGACACTCGTTACAACAGTCACCACCGTAGCTGCTGCAATCACGACCGGGTTCATGGATACAGCTGCTGCCGTCCACATAAACGTATTGATCCCCCCTTCAACAGACGGATTTTCGACAAAACCAATGGCAGAAACAATTGCGTTGACCGCAGGTACAGGTAACCCTGCACCAACAGCATTGGCAACATGCAACCCTGCATTTACAACCGTTGCCGGTGTTGGATTATCAATAGCACTAATTACAGAGAGAGCTGCACCAGCACCGGCAAAAACACCATCAAGCACTTTTTGGTCAACTTGAAACATGCCTTGTTTATAAGTACCTATATCCAGGGCCTTCGCAACTTCTACCTTAAAGCCAGTATCAAATTGCATCCCTGCTTGAAGGGCCGTATGAACGGCACCTGCCGTATTCCGAATTGTCGGTCTGTCAATCGCATTTGCAACAGAGGCAAGGGTATGTAGTGCCATACCGCCATCGCTGAGGTAATTACCCAAACGCGTACCTTTTGTGATAGGACCTTTATCCTCAATACCCAACTGTCGCGCTGTATTCTCAAGAAAGTTTTTATCCAAAGACATACCAACAGCTTGAACGGTCCTGACCGTACTGGATAAAGCTCTTAAAACATTTGCCGAAGATGGGTTCTCTACAGCATTTGAGACTGAATCAAATGCCATTTTCGTATCATATAACGCCAACCAACCTGGATTAGTCGCCAATGCAGTGATAGAGCCAGACGTGCTATGTTGTCCAATAAACTGACCAAATGGAAGAGTTATACCACCTGGTGTTACTCTAGTTGTATTGTACTTGAGCCAGTTTGTATAAGACTGAGGGTCGGCATCAGTAGATACAGGCAACGAGATGACATCTTGCTGTGTACCAGCATTATCTATGCGTTCTTTAACGACGTCAGAAAGCGTATCATTACCAGAGCCACCAATTAGCTTATCTACGCCGAAAGAACCTGTGATAAGCTTCGTTGAATCGCTGAGCTTCGATGCGTAATGGTTTAGCTTGCTTGCATCATAATTATCATAAGAAATGTCATAGCTGTTTTCAGGATTTACAGCATCAACGATCTTGATCACATCGTCCGGCGAAAAGTCCAGTTTATATTCCCGTCCGTCATCCGTAGCGAACGACATTTCACCGGATTCATAAGAACGAAGCCAACCACCATTTACACCCGTTGCCTGATAAGAAGCATTAGCATCTTCTGCAGTATATTCAACTGTTCTAAACCCGTCGTCCCAGTAATAATCTTTGGTTGCTTTATCCAATGTTTCATGCTGTACATAGCCACTGTCAACATCCCATGTAACATTGTGAGTTTGCTTACTATTTCCATCTAAGCTAGTAACATAACGCGCACCAGTATCATCCCAGTTACGTACGACAGATGTCCCGTCTGTGTTTTCAGTAACGGAGCGGACTGTTTCACTATCTCCATCAAAAGCAAATACAGTCTCTCGTGTACCATCTTTAAAATAGGTGACAATACGATTGTCATCGTTCGCAACTTCAAATTCGGTATTGTCACTAAAATTATATACGATTTTATTTGCAGTATGAGCTACAGTTGCAACAACTTCACTTGTCATCGGGTCCGTTAACAGCCCTGATAGCACCCCATCTTCACCCAACACTGTGCTTTCAACTAAACCCGCAAGATCACCGGCTTCAGCTCCATATGAGATTACCTTATTAGCAATATCTCCATTTTCATTGTAGGTATCTAAAACCTGGTCCCCATTAGGGCGCAAAGTAATAACATGATCACCATCTTCGATGTCTAGACTACCTTGCCCTCGATAGTCATAAACTTTAGTCCCGTCAGACTGCTTCTCAACAATAGCAACAGCTTGATTGTTTTCAGCCAAAATACCATGTGTGATGCTACCATTATCACGATACCAAGTTTCAGACATCCCAGAGAATTGGTCATGTCCTACCGGATAATCAATTTTTGCTGAAACTACCCCATCGCTAAAATAGCGTTCAATAATCCCAGATGTCCGATCAACACTCCAAAAACCAGGTTCAATTTTGATGTTAGCAGCTTCTGCATCCCCATAACCGGCTGAGATTGTTTCTTTAATCGTTTCATAAACCCCTGCTTGATGCATGGCTGTATTATCCGAATTGAAAACAATCTTATTCTCAACTTTGTCATAACGAGTAACTGCGTGAATATACTCTACGATTTCGCCATAGTTTCTTGCTATATAATTTGCAAATAACTGTGCTTCTACAGGTGTTTCAGGAATATCCCGCCCTGTCTCAAAAAAACCAAACTTTGCAGCTTCTGCTTTTCGACGGTTATCAATGCCTCCATCACGCGAATCAGAAACCCCAGCAATCGTGGCAGGTTTATTTGAACGAAAACGAACTTCCATCCACGCATCATCGCGTCGCCCATCTGCCAATGCTTTTGACAAGTTAGGACCAATCAGACCTACATTATTATAGGCCATAGAGGTCAAAACCACTAATTCCTGGCTTTGTTCCAATTGACTAACCAGTTGATCAGCAACCTCAACACCATAGCCAGCTTGCTTATCCAGCCGGTTATGAATTTGGCTTTTCACCGCTTGAATATATTCTTCGTACGTATTGTCTAATAATGTGTTTTTCTGTGAAGTTATCACCGTATAATTAAGCTGCCCATTCTTTTGGGCTCGACTAAGAAGGCTTTCCTGATCTGCGACAGATGTGCCTTTCTTCTTAGTATTCGCAAGTTCTACTAGAACCTTATGATCATCAGCTGTGAATTTAATTCCTGTTCCTTCGAGTTTTTTATTAATTGTTTTTAACTCTCTAGCAGCCCACTTATTCTTGCCTTTTTCATAGATCAACGCATAACCATACCCAATAGTAGGGACCCCTTTGGAATCTATATAGGTTTTATTTTCATCTCTGCCTTCCGCACTTTTCAGTTTTTCTTTAAGGGCTACGTCAAAATCAGTAAGTTTAGTAACTTGAATCATGATCTTCTCTATTTCAATCTTGCGGGTTCATAACGACAGGAAACGGGGGCGGGATAATCGTATTTATCGTCTATTGGAGGATAGGATTTTAATGGGATTTCAGTAAACCAGAGACTGGCAACATTCAACGACCGAAAAATTTCAAGAGCTAGTGATCTTCCCGCAACCTTCAGCAACACTTCAAGACTGTTTTGGTCATTGATTCTTATATTGTCTTTCAGGTCATATTGGGCTCCAATCTGTAAACCAATAGAGCGGCATTGGTTTAGGTCTACAAATACATATGTTCCTCCACCAGAATAGCCAAAGAATTCCCTTCCATTTTCATCTACAAAGTACTTTTTGACATTGCCAAGCCAATCAATTTCCCAGTTTGGTCTGCCACCTGAACTGGCTATTATGAAACGGTCCTTTTCGCCACTGAATGGATACACCCTAAAATTATGAGTTGAATTATAGAGTTCACTCCTAAACATCCACGGACATTGTCTTCTCCAGTCTGAAAACTTTTCATGTCCGTATTTATTCGCAACGAATGCAGGTTCCTGAATTTTCACATCATCCCAACTCAAAAGCTTCTTTAGAACACTGTCGCACCATGGCTGATTGGGATAATCCGCCTCCGGCGTTTTCTTATGTAAAAAATGCTTCACATCCAACCATTCTTCACGCTTCAAAAGTTCCCTTAAGATTGGCTCTTTTCTTGCGTCTGGTATATACGTGAGCTCCAATACATTCATACCTAGGATTTCTTCATCACTGGGCCACCTATCTCGCCAGTTCGCAGGTTCCAAAGGCATTTGCTCAGCCCCGCGGGCATTATGCGTTACACACAATAACGCCAACAAGAAAAACGAAACCTTTTTTAACCGGCATAAATCAGAAACCGCCTTATTCAGTTTAACTGCATCCAATAGCGCATTTATTCTATTTTCATCATCAACTAGCTTGGCGAGTATCATCACAAACTCTCCAGCACATAATTCCCACCAGTTTGCTTGAAGCCCAATTTGCGTAACATATGATCCGTGCGCACAGGCTCAATCCCGGTAGTGACATTGACATGAAGGTCATTTGCCTCAGCTTCCTTGGCCCATAGTCTCAAGGCGCGTAACAGGTTTAGAGCAGCTGAACCGCCGCGGGCTTCTGGAATCACATAAAATAACTGAACCGTTGCGGTACGAACGGCAGAAAAATAATATTCCCCCAAGACCACGATCGCCATACCGACCATTTCATCACCACGTTCAGCAATTATAAGGCCGGGGTTGCCATCTTTGAGACCACGGTGACCTATCTCCTGCATACGTGCATCATCCATTGGCAGATGGCGATACCAGCTTTCGGCATGTAATTTTCGACCCAGATCAATCATCTTATCTATATCTTGCTGTGACTTTGCAAAACGGATGGCCACTGCTTTTGATGAAATCTTCTTCTGCATCACTTTTTCACTACCTTCTAGTTTAACCATTAGTTTTATTGCTAATAACCTGCCTAAAAAGAACACAGCCTAGCAAAAGTCATCAGCAAGATATAAATCAACCAATAATTGACAATTCGATTGCAACGCAGTATCCACAAAACACGAATCGAAGACAACCTATTATTGAACAAGAGCTATAAAAGACACACACGATAAGAAATAAATTCTTAATTTTCAATTCACTAGAAAAAATCACCTTACCTCACCACTACGTAAAACCACCTATACAATAGAATGCAAGCGGGATAATACTAATGGCACAAACATTATCACCCAAAAGGATGGTCAGGTGATTTTCTACTTATGATATTATTTCACAATCAATCGACTTACATCTTATTTTAGAAAAACTCTCAACAATGCGCGAATCCAAAGATACCTCTATAGGCAACGAAACATCTAAATTGGACACCGGTTTATTGTGCCTGATCATGCTTTCACAATTTTATGAACGCCCTGCCGAAGCAGACCAAATCAAGCATGCTTCAGGTAAATCAGGCATTATGTCGTCAGAGGATTTGTTGCTGGCAGCTAAGGAATTGGAGTTCAAGGCCAAGGCAGTGGAAACCAAATGGGACCGCCTGACAAAAACACCGCTGCCTGCCATTGCGCGTCGTCCTGACGGGCGCTTTTTTATTTTGGCAAAGGTATCCGAAGATAAGGTTTTGATCCAATGTCCGGAGGCAGGGCAACCGGAACAGCTGTCTCGTGATGAACTTGAGGAAGCCTGGGATGGGACCTTGATCTTGCTGACCACGCGTGCGCAGATCGCCGGGGAGCAGCGCAAGTTCGATATTTCCTGGTTTATCCCGGCCTTTATGAAATACCGCCGCCTGTTTGGCGAAGTTTTACTAGCTTCTTTTTTCCTGCAAGTATTTGCAGTGATTTCGCCCCTGTTCTTTCAGGTTATTATTGATAAGGTTCTGGTTCATCGTGGCCTGACCAGTCTGGATGTGCTCATCATCGCCATGATTGCCGTGGGTATTTTTGAAGTGCTGATCGGTGGTTTGCGCACCTATATTTTCTCCCATACGACCAACCGGGTGGATGTGGAGTTGGGGGCACGTCTTTTCTGGCGTAGCCCCCGAAAAGTGGTCCACATAAAATGTTAGTTTTTTTGGCTTATTCAAATCCATGAATAAGGAGAAAAGACATGGGAAAACAGAAACGCCCAACGCCTGAACAGATCATCATGAAGCTTCGTGAAGCTGAGGTTTTTATTGCTCAAAGGCATACCATTGCCGATGCTGCCCGCAAAATCGGTGTGACGGAACAGACCTATTATCGCTGGCGAAGCCAGTATGGCGGGATGAAAACCTCTCAGGCCAAAAAGATGAAAGCTTTGGAACAGGAAAACGCCCGTCTTAAAAAGGCGGTGGCCGAACTGACGTTAGACAAGCTGATCCTCAAGGAGGCAGCCGAGGGAAACTTCTGAGCCCAGCACGCCGTCGCAACTGTGTTGACCACGTCATGAACGTCCTTGCGATATCAGAACGTCGAGCTTGCAAGGTTCTTGGTCAGCACCGTTCGACCCAGCGAAAGAAGCCGACAAAGCAAGCAACGGATGCGGCTCTGACAGAAGCAATCACTGCACTGGCTGAATATTATGGGCGGTACGGTTATCGCATGATTGCGGGTCTGCTGCGTCTTGAAGGCTGGTTTGTTAATCATAAGCGGGTTGAACGCATCTGGCGACGTGAAGGGCTTAAAATACCAAAGCAACAACCCAAACGAGGACGACTTTGGATGAACGACGGTTCCTGTATCCGTTTACGTCCTTGCTGGAAGAACCATGTTTGGGCCTATGACTTTGTCATGGATCGCACGGCTGATGGCAAGGCGTTCAGAATGCTTACTGTCATTGATGAATTCAGCCGTGAATGTCTGGCAATTGAGGTTGAACGTAAACTGAAATCCGAAGATGTCTTGCATGTTTTAACTGAATTGTTTGCCACACGCGGTGTCCCCGATCATATTCGCTCTGACAACGGGTCGGAATTTACGGCTCAAGTGGTTCGCGACTGGCTTGGCAAGGTCGGTTGCAAGACGCTCTATATCGAGCCGGGGTCACCTTGGGAAAATGGCTATAACGAAAGCTTCAATGGCAAGCTTCGCAATGAGCTTTTAAATGGAGAAATATTCTACACTTTGCAGGAAGCAAAGGTACTGATTGAACGTTGGCGGCAATTTTACAACGAAGTTCGTCCGCACAGTTCATTGGGCTATAAGCCTCCGGCACCAAAAACAATCTTGCCTCGTCCTGATGTTCTGACTTACGCTACGCTCCAGTCGCCACATCAGGACGACATTGACCGCCAAAAACTAACATAGCGGTTGGACCACCAAAGTGGGGCACGTCATCTGCATGGACAAACTGAAAAAGGTTGGTCGGCAAAGACAGTCCGAAATCAACTTCAGGCGATCAGTTCCTTTTTGGATTGGTGTGTCGCTGAGGAAGTCATCTCAAAAAACCACGCAAAGTCTATCCCACGCCCCAAACTGCCGCAACGACTTCCCAAAGCTCTTTCACAGGAAGAAGCACAGATCATTCTGACCTGCGCTAAAAACGCTGAATACCCAACACGTTTCCAACGCGCCAGAGCAACCGCTATTATCGGATGCTTTCTTTATACAGGTATACGCCTCAATGAACTCTATCAATTGCAGCTCACTCACATTGATCTAAACGCCCAAACCCTATTTGTTAGTCAAGGAAAGGGCGACAAAGATAGGCTGATCCCCCTTGCTCCACAGGCAATACGCATTTTTAAAACCTATCTGCTTGAGCGGCGTAAACTAAATCCCAAATCTCCCTATTTCTTCACGTCAGTACAAGACAAGGAAAAGATGGGCGACAATGTGATTAAACGATTAATCGAAAAATTAAGAATCTTAAGCAAGGTAAATTTCTCTGCCCACGTTCTGCGCCATACATTTGCAACGCTCATGCTGCAAAGCGGTTGTGATCTCTTCAGTATTCAGAAGATGATGGGGCATAGTGACATTGCAACGACTTCGATTTACCTGAAGGCAACCGTCGAACATCTGCGAAATGAAATAGCCAAACACCCTTTATAGTTTCTGCCAAATTGCCAAAAGCCTTTCCTATCTATATACTGGAAACATCTTAATTAGGAAATCACATGGCACATACAGTTCATCGTATCGACGTTACCAAAGATGAAGTTTTTGATGATTTGCAGAAACTCGCTGGATTATCTCATACCTCTGTGGATGAATATGCCACCACGATTTTAGCTGAATATGTCTCTGTGCAAAAATGGCAGATTGAACAAATCCAGCAAGCAAAAATAGAAGCTGATCAAGGTGGTCCATTTATTGCCAATGAGGATATGGCTTCCTGGGTAAATTCATGGGGAACCAAGAATGAACTCCCAGCCCCTAAAGCTACTATTTACACGAAATAACTCTAAATGCAGATTATCTGGCTTTCGTCGGCACAAAATGATCTACGCCTTATTCGCGAGTATATTTTCAAAGAAAACCCTCAAGCTGCCAAAAAAGTAGCATTACGACTTCTTGAAAAAACGGCCCTCTTAGCAGATATGCCTGAGATAGGACGTTCTGGCCGTGTCACGGGGACCGAGGAGCTGATATTTCAAGATATCCCGTTCATTGTTGTTTATCAACTTGGCCCTGATAGAGTTGAGATACTGCGTATTTTGCACACATCTCAAAAATGGCCTGATCGTTTCTAAAAAGATTTCAAAATGATGCGTGATCATTTTGACCTTTTCTTCTCTTCCTTAAAAACCTTGTAAATGCACGTGGCATTTACACACTAGCCTTGATCTTCGACGGAGTATCCGTCCCAGTAGAAGATCATTTGAGATATTCCGCCGTAGCGTCTTTCTTCCCTGAAAGACCTTTCGGCTTTTTCTTCACCTTGCGCACATTGATGGCCGAGGCATCCAACGTATTCTTGATGTGGGCGGCATAATGTCTTTCAATCATCTCCACGGATGTCCGGCAGTTCTTGGCGATTTGGTAGATGTCTGCACCTTCCATGAGACGCAAGCAGATGTAGGTGTGTCTCAGGCTATACAGCGTCCGTTTCTGTCCGTCACGATCTACCTTGAGGTCTTGTTCTTCCAGAATGCGGTTGAACATGCGCAGATGATTGTGGGGAAAGACCTTATCTGTTTCTTCGTAATCATTTCGTGCGCAAACTCGCTCATAAGGTCGTACAGCACCCTTGGTGGATTTACAATACCCGACACCTCGTTTTCCCCGAACTTCAATCACAAGGATGGTTTCATCGGTGTCACCGTCTTCCACAATCTCAATATCACGGTGTTCAAGATTAAACAGTTCATCAGAACGTAAGCCTGTGTTGGCAGTAAAGAGAACCATGTCGTGCAAGTCTTCTGCACTCTTCTTATGGCGTCCCCCTGTTACCGCTGCATTCTGTCTGGTCGCTTTATACAATTTCTCATACTGAGCTTTGCTGAACCAAGGGCGGTGAACGACCTTGCCCTGCGCCCCATAAGGCTGAGACATATCCGGCAGATGATCCAGCCAGCCATAGCGAATAGCTACCTTCAACACTTGCCTGAGTGTCACCACCTCATCATGGAGCGTACTGCGTGCCGGAGGCTTTGTTGCGGTCTCCATACGATGAATGCGATATTCCTGTATCAGACCTGCCGTAATTTCAGAGAGACCCTTCTTGCCAAAGAAAGGAACCAGATGAAGGCGTAACCGCGCCTTATGACCTTCTACCCACTTGGGACTGCGTTCGCCCTTGGTGGAAGCTTCATATTCATGGGCAAAACGATCCGCAACCTGCTTGAAGGTCTTCTCGTTCTTAATCAGCCCTTGGCGGCTTTTGTCACGTAAATTAAAGAACCAGTCCTCCGCATAGTCTTTCGCACAAGACAAGCTTTCTTCTTTGGTTGAGGATCGGTGGTTCTTTCCGGCAAGGAATGTAGAGCATTGCCAGTATTTGGAATTTTCACGGCGGTAGACATAGACTTTGCCGCCCATAATCGTGTGTTTCTCTGTCATATCACTTCCTCTATGCAGTGGAGCAGAACTGTGTAAGGAATGTGTAACGATATCAGCGGGGATTCATCTTGTCAAACTTGCGCCCTTAAACGGAAAAAGCCTCTTAAGTCAAAGACTTAAGAGGCTATTGGTTGCGGGGGCTGGATTACTATTTGACAGATTGTTTGAAGCAGAGATCACGCCTTAATCAAAACCTAAAGAAATCAACCCGCATCTTATCAAATCCCTTGGCATATCAACGAGCGAAGAACATACCACTGAGTCAACTTTATAAAAAAGGTCCAAAATCTGATGCTTTCAACTACATTCATGCAGGAGAAACGGTTTAGGCATCACAAGTGACAGTAACTTCAATGCGATACTGGATATATTATTGCGCCCGCCCAAAAACACTTTAAAATCACAAAATACATCACATTCACATTCAAAAATAATTGCCATTAAAATTGCTTTATATTAACCTACGCCACCAATAGTCGAAGGTTGTATTTTCTTTGAATTGGGTCAAATAATGCTGATAAAAAAATCAAACCTCTTAGTAGCAAGTCTAATAGCTATAGTATTGGTTTTAAGTTTTCTCATTTCACGAGAAACTGCACACGATAAAAAAGTGGTGGCTGTAACTCAATTATTAAGTCACCCTGCGCTTGACGATGTAAGAAAAGGTGTAATACAAGGCTTAAAAAACAATGGATATACAGAAGATGACAACCTGAAAGTCATCTTTGCAAATGCTAACGGAGACCCTTCTCTAACGGTTCCCATTGCCCAGAATTTTCAAAGAGAAAAGCCTGATCTTGTAATTCCAATTACAACCCCGTCCACACTTGGCATAGCAAAGACAATCAAGAATACGCCTATCGTATTTGCAGGAGTTACTGATCCTGTTGCAACTGGACTCGTTAAATCAATGCAGTCTCCAGGAGAAAATATAACTGGTGTAAGCGATCAATGGCCTTTTGAAAAACAACTCGAAGCGTTTTTGAAATATTTTCCAAAAACAAAAAGTATTGGCATGCTTTATACTGTTGGCGATGATGTATCGCAACATGGCGTAAAGGCCATGAAAACAGCTACGCAAAAAAACAATCTATACCTCGTATTAAAGCCAATTTCTTCCTCACAAGATGTGTACCCCACTGCAGTTACACTACTTCGTGAAGTTGATACTATATTTATTGGAATTGATGCTGTAGTGAATGAAAATACCGCATCTGTACTTAAGGCTGGCGAGCAAGCAAATAAACCAATTTTTGCCGGCGATTCAGGGAGTGTACAAAAGGGGGCAATCTTAGCGCTATCTGTCAACATGCTTGACCTAGGAAAGTTAGCAGGTGACATAGCTGCTAAAGTTCTAGATGGGAAAAAACCAGCAGAAATCCCTGTAGGAGTTGTTTCGAGCGGAACAATCAGTGCAAACAAAACAATCGCAGAAAAGTATGGCCTCGACATCAATAAGTTAAAAGCCGATGGGGTTCAGATAGTTGAGTGAGTTAGTTGCAAATACACTTTTTTTGCTTGATGCCACTCTGTATAACAGTACAGGCCTTCTATTTATCTTATTAGGTATATTCATCCTAATTAGAGTAGGAGGTTTCCCTGATTTGACAATTGATGGCTCTTTCACAATCGGTGCAGCCTTATTTGCTTCTTCAATAGTCGCAGGGTTTAGCACACCTATCTCTATGTTAATTGCTGCAATCGGAGGGGTGGTTGGCGGGCTACTGACTTGGATTATAAATCAGAAACTCGGTGTGGGAAAAATCGTCTCTGGTATCCTCACCATGATAATCCTCACCCTGACGGCACCATATCTTTCAGGCGGCTCATCAGTAAGCTTAATTAATGTCGATAATTTTTATAGCTATATTGAAAGTTTAGATAATTCTATCACGCATTCAATAGCAAAGAATTTATCCTTTCAGCTCCATTTTGTTTTCATTTGCATCATACTGTCTCTCACTGCTCTCACAGTGTTTACCTTGATTCTATTTTTAAAGACACCAATAGGATTAAAACTACGCTACCTTGGCTCCGCAAAAAAAACTCTATTAATCCCAAAAAAACAAGGCCAACTCTTGCTATTAATGGCCTTAACTTTAGGTAACTCTCTAGTCGCGATTGGAGGAGCTATTGAAGCACAAAGACGTGGGGGCTTTACTGTAAACATGGGTACAGGAATAATTTTGGTCGGCTTAACTGCTCTAATACTAGGGGAAAGTATATGTAAATCTTATTGGAGAAGGAGTTTTTTAAGGATTAAAGAAAGCATCGGAGCAATAGCAATTGGCTGCGTAACCTATACATTAGGTGTCCAACTCATTCTAATGATAGGAATCGATTTTCTTGACCTTCGGCTAATAACAGCAATTTTCCTCCTCCTCCTGCTCGCCTTTGTCGGCCGCCGTCATTCCAGTTCAACACAGTTATTCTAATGTATCAAGTAAGTCTAAACAGGTGCGGTTTCAAATATCCAAGCTCTGAGAAGTGGGCTGTGAGAGATATTGATTTAAATATTGAAACTGGCGATGTTATACGCATTAACGGACGCAATGGAGCTGGAAAATCAACCATTTTAAAAATAATTGCTTCGATATACCCCCCAACAGAAGGAAGCATTTCCATCAGCAAAAATTGCAATATTGCTTATATGGACCAGTATTCCACAAATCTAGTAGCGCATGACCTCACAATTAGGGAACATATTGAAGCATTTATCTCGCACAAAGATCGTACAAAAAGCAAAGACATCTTTCAAAAAATGCAATCATTTGGATTGGGTTTAGAGGAAAACCTTGACGAGTTTGTAGGACATCTTTCAGGCGGGCAACAACAGATTGTTGCTCTATTATCGGTACTTGCTGCTGGGGCCAACTTATTATGTCTAGACGAATACCTTACTGCACTTGATCAAAAGTCGGTAAACATTGCTAATCAAATACTGTCTTTGCAGATTGAGGAAGAGGGCCTTTCAGTAATTGTAGTCAGTCACGAAGTACCACAATTATTATTTAACAAAGAACTGCACCTGTAATTTCCACAAATAAAACGGAAAACTAAAATGATATCTGTGATTTTATATATTTTTTTATCTATCTCAGCTTCAACTATCACATTTCTCATATCCTTTTCTATCATTGACACCTATTCAGTTCATATATTCCATGCTACGGGAGTTGCGTTAGATAAAAATCCCTTTTACCAGCTTATACTCTCATTTATTGCGACATTTTTAGTATTTATATTCACAACATCATGTTTTTTGATCTACACAGGGAAGAGTTTACAATCAAATATAAACATACTTAAAAAACTATTCAGTAAAGAAAAACTGAAAGAGGTTATTCATGATATTGATGAACTTAAAGAGATAAAAAGAATAGCGAACGACAATAACTCAAAACTTGAGAAAATAAACATTACCACAAGCTCACTAAATGAAAGCTCAGAGAAAATTAAAAACAGTGACCGTATTATTCACGCATTCGACGGTAATGAACGTAATATCAAGAATTATGTAATTAGTGTGAATAAAATTGAATCTCCAGAAAATACAAAACCTATTCCAAGTCAAGATATTAGAAAATGGAACCATACTTATTCTTTTATGATGTATAACTCATTTCAAGATCTCCTTTTTACTCCTAATTACCTCGACCATTTCATTTCACTCCGAGATTCCACCTCCTGCCAGACCCGTATAATTGTTGTTGATGATGAAATTCGGCACCAAATTGCACTTACTTCTTTCATGAAAATCTCTGTTAGCTTTGGAATTCGGAATTTTTTAATCAGTAGCAGCCGATTCCAACAGATAAAAGAAGCAATCCTTGAAGCTGATAACAAGAACTTTACAGAAGTGCTAAAGATTGCAGAAACTTTTGGAGAAGTGAATGTGTCATGTGACGACATAAATAGTTATGTAGAAGGTAGCCCTATTTACATTCGATACAGTAAAGGAGAAGATGGATACCGAACCATACCAGAACAACCATATGCAAACAGAGATTTATCAAATGCAGTAAATCAACTAACCCCTGAAGAACAAGATCTTGTGAAAGATGTCTTGGATTTCATCCATCTTCTTACAACAGTGCTTGATCCAATTGACCAGAAAAAACAAATTAGTGCAATTACTGATGAAAGCATAATGAAAGATTTAAGGAGTGGATATAACGACAGTCTAATTCCAAGGCTTATTCATCTCCTGCAAGGAGGGAATGAATGCGCCATTTAAGTAAAATCAAATCCCACCCAGACTTGGAAAAAAATTCAATTAATAGTGTAATTTCTGAGTTAGCACTGGAGGATTTGAGCAATTTATTGGTTGTGTCGGGCCCCAATTATTTAGATTTTCGCAATAATGGTGGCGAGTACTTTCAGCTTCCGTTCAGTGATTTCTATGAACAGTGTACCCCTCCTGAATACGGCGTTTTGTGCTCCGAAACGCCACTGACTAACCAGCTTGCGCAGAAATTAAAAGTTGACGGTGGCTCCTTCTCCGACGATCAAACAGCCTATGCAATTATGCACTCAGGTTTAAAAGGAGCGATCGCCCCATTACACTTTGATTGGGATTTCCGTTGGGTTGTCAACTTCTGCTTAGACGGCAAGAAAACCTTTATACTAATCCCTACTGATATAAGAGCTAGATTGATGCCGTGCTTTAATCTTGGCTTACTCGACCTTCAATCACTTTCATCTCATCAAATCAATACTTTGATTTCACAAAGTGACGGGCAGATGATTACAATTGAAAAGGGTGAATCTGTCATTTTTCCTTCGTGTTGGTGGCACGGTGTCATATACGAAGAACGCTCGGTTTCTTTTTCGTTAAGGTTTACCAAGAGTCCTTTATTAAGGCCACTCGCACTACTGCCTAGACATCCACTATTACAACACATTGCCACTACCATGTGGGCAAAAAATGAGCATCCAATTCAAATCAAAAATTTTGTGACAAAATGTTTAGAGACCTTCTTGCTTAACCGACGAAAAAATGACTGGTCTAAAAAAATGATTGATTTGTCAAAACTATATGAAAAGGAGATTGAGCATATTTCAGGAGAAAACTCTTTAAAACCTAGATTGTCTGACCACATAGATGGTTCAGGTAATGAATATGCTGAATGCGAACGACTTTACAGTGCCCCTCTTAAGTCATCCGAGATAAATATCAAAGATTGCTTCGAAGTTGAGACTAATTACATCTTTGGGACACACTACGGTCACTTAAACAGAGAGACAAAAGAAAAAGCTGTTAAAACTGCCATGTTTTTGTTAGAAGGTCTCCAACCAAAACGTGGCTTAATCTATTCTTGAGTAAATAAGGATTTTTCAATGATTACCCTTGAAACAAATTCATCTCCTAAAGGTCAAGAAGCTACTTGCAAACAATTGGCCATGACAAAAACGGAAAAGCCTCGCGGTACAGTAAAAAAATTAACCCGAGAAGAGCTTGAGGTTTCTAAATTCGGTAAAGGTGCTCGCTATCCTGCCTCCGATATATATATCCCTGAAAAATAGAAATTGTTTTAGGTTTTGAGTTGAATTATGGAAGATAAATCATACTGGGACAATGCGTATATTCATTTAAAAACGCCTTGGATCTCATCAGGATTATCTCAAATATCTAAAAAACATATAAAAACGTACGCTCAGGGAAGTTCTGTTTTAGAAGTTGGCTGCGGCTACGGTCACGACCTAGTTGACCTTTATTCAAACAGTCTAAACCCAACTGGTATTGATATTTCAGATCAATCAATTGAAAAAGCAAAAAAAATTACCGCTGAAATTGAAGCTGACCTTGTGTGTGATGATTTCATTCAGTGGGAAAATAACAAACTCTTCGATATTGTCTACGACAAAGGGGTTTATCACAACTTGCAGTCCCCAGCCGAACGAGACGCATTTTGTCATAAAGTTTCATCATGTTTAAACGAAAACGGACTCTGGCACTCTATCATTATTTCATCAGACCGTTCGCAAAAATATGAATCGCATGCGGGTATTTTCCTGCAAGATTTTGTGTCCATTGTAGAAGCTTATTTTCAAATTTTGGATATTCAAAAAGGGCTATATGGCCTTAGAAACTCAGCTAACGATGTTGATTCTTGGTACTGTTCAGTCCGTAGGCGATGAATTTCTTAGTCATCCAAAACTCATAACTGTTCCCGGCTCTTATCGTTTGTTCTCCTTACGCCAAATCGATTGATATTCGATTGATCATTCGTTTTTAACGCCTCCGTAAACTCCTCCCGCACATGAACCTTAGCCGACACCTCGTTTTCCTCTTACTTCGATCACAAGTATCGTTTCGTCGGTGTCTGCGTCTTCTACGATTTCAATGTCGCGGTGCTCGAGATTGAACAGTTCGTCAGGGCGTAGCCCGGTGTTGGCAGCGAACAAGATCATGTCGTGCAGGTCTTGGGCGCTCTTCTTATGCCGTCCACCTGTCGCAGCGGCATTCTGCCGGGTCGCTTTATATAGCTTCTCATATTGCGTCTTACTGAACCACGGGCGGTGAACGACCTTGCCCTGTGCGCCATAGGGCTGGGACATATCCGGCAGGTGATCGAGCCAGTTGTAGCGGATGGCGACTTTGAGGACTTGGCGCAAAGTCACGACCTCGTCATGCAGGGTACTTCTGGCAGGTGGTTTCTTAGCTGTCTCCATGCGGTGCATTCTGTAATCCTGCACCAGCCCTGCCGTAATCTCAGATAGTCCCTTGTCTCCAAAAAAGGGAACGAGATGAAGACGCAACCGCGCTTTGTGACCTTCGACCCACTTGGGGCTACGTGTGCCTTTGGTGGAGGTTTCATATTCATGCTCAAAACGATCCGCAACCTGTTTGAAGGTCTTTTCGTTTTTGATTAAGCCCTGACGGTCTTTATCGCGCAGCGTGAAGAACCAATCCTCTGCAAAGTCCTTGGCACAGGACAGGCTTTCTTCTTTGGTCGATGATCTGTGATTTTTTCCAGCAAGGAATGTGGAGCATTGCCAGTATTTGGAATTCTCACGGCGGTAAACATAGACTTTGCCGCCCATAATGGTGTGTTTCTCTGTCATATCACTTCCTCTGTGCAGTGGAGCAGAACTGTGTAAGGAATGTGTAACGATATCAGCGCGGATTCATCTTGTCAAACTTGTGCCCTTAAACGGAAATAGCCTCTTAAGTCAAAGACTTAAGAGGCTATTGGTTGCGGGGGCGCTCTACATACAACAGCGCTTCCAAACCTGTCCAAATTCTGAGTTCCCGCAAAACGCGGAATAACTAAGAAGGAGGGTAATGAAAACCTGATTGCCTGTCAACAATGTTGAAACAAAAGGCGATCAAATGGGTTGTAGTAACGGCCAGGCACGGCGCGAAGTTATAGCGGTACTTGATGAAATCAGCGAATACCGCGCACAGGGATATACTATCCTAGACACACATATTGCGTTGAAAGGCAAAGGGTCAATCTCTTGCCAGAAAACAGCGTTTTATAAATGGGTACGGCATTTTGAAACATGCGATCCCGAAACTTTCCCTTCTCGCACCACCCATAGCACTTTACTGGATGTAGAGCCAAAATCCCCAAAACGTTCGGAAGAAGTCTCAGAATCTTCTGCGACCGCAACGAGCAAGATCGTCAAACCGCAACTGCCAACGTTTGATGCCCTGCGTTTCTATCGTGCGGGTACGGAAGCAAACCAACACCTTGAAACAGTAAAGAAAGCATGGGGGACCGAATGGCTATCTCACGTTTAACAACAAATGTTAAATTGTTGTTTTGTGGAATTGTGACAACAACAATGATCAGTACGGCACATGCACAAATGGCCGTACAAGATAACGCAGTTCTCGCCAAGACAATCGAAGGACTGTCCACCGCAAAAGAACACCTGGACACAGTTAATGAAGTCCGCGACCAGATTGACGAACAACTCAAAAGGGTTGGCAAATACGGCAAGTTGACATTGCCGATATTCAATACATTAAACATGGCGAACCAACTCAAACGGGACGCACAATGTTTAATGCCGGACTGGAAGCAACTGATCCCTAGCCTTAATTTCGAAGAAGTTGGATTTAGTCTTTGCGACCGTAGTTCTTTCTACAGAAACAACCTTTGGGTCGATCCTGCCAAAATCGGTGGCCGTCCGATTATCGACCCGGTTACTGGGGAAATCAAAAATCCCGGCGATCTTGGTGGTGACTGGTCAACCATACCAGGCGGCGGGACAAGTTGGGGCGATCCATCTACCGGGTGGGGTAACTTCCCGGACAAAAACGCTCAACATGAATCAATCAGGCGTTATCGTGAGAACCTCGCTAGAAGACAAGCGGAAGTCAAAGAACTACGTCAGAACATCTATCAAGATGCTGTGACAAATGCCCTTGCACAAGCCGATAAAGAGGCTGCTGACAGTGAACGACGCTCTCAAGACATTGACGATGTTCAACAACAAACAGCCGATTCAGCCGATCAGCCTGAACAACTTGCCAGTATCGGACAAAGCAACGTCCAGATTGCAAGAATGATCAACAAGCAGAACCAAATCTTAGCGGCATTACTGAAGGTGCAAGCGGCTTATGCACTTAAAGCCGGGGTTCCTATAAATGAAATTCCGCAGATTGCACAGCAAGGACAAGAAGGTGATGGAGGTAGTCAGTAATGAATACTCTGTCACTGAGAACGTTTCATTTCTTTCAGCTTTTTGAGTTCTTGCATGATTTTGTATTGTTGCTGGAATATCACCTTGTCTTTATTCGCAATAACTTCACGCTCGGTTTCTTCTGCAAGCTGTTTGTGCAAATTTTTTGTTTCTTCAGAGCGCCAATCCGGCCAATCACATTTGCCAGTAATGCTGTTCCGCTCTCGCCATTCATTCTTTACGAATGGACTGGATTTCCTACGACTAGCCGCATACTGCCCCTTCATACAGTTGGGCTGAAAAGCTTGCCAACTATTCTTAACCGAATGTCGCGCTTCTATATGCCTCTCCCACCATGCAAAAAGTTTCAACAAATCGTGAGCTTTCTTCAAGGTCGCAGCTTCGGGATGGGCGTTGATGAAAGCTATCGTCTGAGCATCGTGCAAAGGTTTCAACTCGGCTTCTACCTGATCGAACACTTTTTTGTACTTAGAAAATTCCTCAATCAACTGATCCCGATCTTTAAGCTTGTGCCAAACCCCTACGACATACTGCTTATCAAAGTAGGCATCACTCGCCGCGGTATAAGGCTTGGAGTTAAACACTTGTGCTTGTGCAGTCGCCAAAAAGAAAAAAGAGGAAAACAGAATGGCTGATATTGCAAACAAAACAAACGCTGCCACTGATTGCATTCTAAAAGAAACCATAGACACATATGTGGGTCTTTCGACAGGTTTCAGTGCGGAAGTTGGTTCAAACATCACGGCTGGCATGACAGCATTGTTTATCGGTTTAGGTACATTGTGGATCATGTATACAATTATCCTGATTGCTTTGGGCCGCAGAAATCCTCAAGAGATTGCTCTTGAAATTATATACATAATTATAGCAGGCGCGCTCCTCCAAAGCAACATGGTTTCCCTTGTTTCTCAAGGATTTACAGCAATTATGGACCTCGTCGGAAACGGTGCTTCAATGGTCTTTAAGGCCGCTGTTGGCCCCAGCAATGCTGCGTTAATTTCCGGTGAAGGTGGAATGACCGGACTGGTCTGTTCCACTGAAAAATCTCTAGCGACTGTCTTCGGCATCGCCATGACGATCTTCGACAAGGCAAATGCACTTGACTTGCATTTCTATCTTTACGCGATCCTGCTGGTACTACCTTACATTCTGATCTTTGTTCTCTTTGTATCTAAAACGGTTGTAACCGTCTTCCGTGCCTTGTTCATCGCAACAATCTTCCCTTATCTGGTGATGGCTTTCGGTAGTGGCTTCCTTCGCGCTCAGACAAAGGCAGGGGTCAACACTCTCATAGCTACTTTCCTTGTCTTTATGGCTGCAACGATCAGCGTTGGTTTAACCATCTACGGCGTTAATATACTGGCTACAATGGTTGAGATCGAAGACGAAATCAGCATTCTCAATCCTCAATACTTGACGATCCTCATTCTTGGATGGGCTGGGTCAGCACTCATGACCGAAGGCATCGGCCTTGCCAACTCCATTACAGGTTCCAGCCTTTCAAACACTGCTGCTGGTGTGATGACCGCTGGTGTAATGGGGACGGGTGCGGCAATTGCATCGAAAACAATGTCTCCTGCGAAAATGGCAATGGGCGCGGCTGGCGGTGTCGCTGGTGTGGCGGTATCGGCTGCGGCTCATACCGTCGCCAACCACATGAGCCAGAAAAGCGAAATGTTCGACAAATTACGCGGTGCCTACAACAAGGGCCAGCAATACAACCGCGACCCTTATGCCTACAAACAAAACCAATATAGCTCATACCAAAAAGGCGAATAACAATGAAAACTATTACTCTGCTGATCTTTATCTTTTCACTTGCTGGCTGTGCCGCGTCAGGCCCGGAATTGCCCGTCAATGATGGTGATTCAAGCGACACCATGAAACGCTCGCCCTGCGTCTGTAATGAAGTGCCCTTTAATTCTGAGGGGTACACATGGAAAAGCTAAAGGCAATGTGGGCGGCACTGAAAGAACGTCTAAAGCCAAGCAATGACGAAATCCCGCCAGAAATTCCGCAACATGAACATGATCATAGCCCTGTCATGGAAGCAGACCCGTATAGCTGGGAAGTCTCACACAAACGTGTCGTTTTCCTGTTGCGCCTTGCAGTTGGCGTGATTGTTGTCATGGGGGCAATCATCCTAAACCAAAACGAAACCATGGAAACCATGGCGGAAAGCTATGAGCCGAAAGTGGTTCTACTTCGTGAAATGGAAAAATCCGACAAGCTATATCGTATTGAACCTTTCACCGAAGAAATGGACGGCTTCGAAGCGTTCGTTGAAGGCAAGGCAAAGCGATATGTACGCTTGATGCTTGAAATTGATGAAGTGACCCAAACGGAACGTTTCAAAGAAGCGTTCCGCATGACAGATATGGATTACTACAAGCGTTTCAAGAAAGACCGCATTGACAGCGGAGCGATCCGGTCATTCCTGAATGAAAACGGCGTTCGTTCCATCACTGTGGAAAGTATCGAAAAGATCGACACCAAAGGCCGCGTTTTTAAATACGTAGTGGATTTCATTCAAACCGACAAGTTCCCTGGCAAACGCCCCGATGTGAAAGAGGCCCGTGCATATGTGTCACTGACCACGCGCCCCCAGGAAGTGAGCGAAATTGATAAATACGAAAACCCGTTCGGCGTAACCGTCCTGGACATGGCCCTCAAAGAAAAAAGGAAGAAGTAATGTTTAAGAAAACCCTGCTTGGTGTGGCTCTGTCTTTAGTCGCCCTGGATGCGTCAGCACAAACGGCGTTGCCGCCGATCCCGGAAAGCAAAGTCGAACAGACCAAAGAACACATCAATGGTGACTACGCCCGAATGGATCGCAGAAAACTGGAAGGTGGCGATATTCAATCCGCTTGGGATGAAGCGCAAGACCGAGAAGGTGTGTTTAATCATGAATGGTGTCGAGATTGTACCTATCGCGTCCTGTTACGTGATTACATGGTAACAGCCATTAACTTGCCTAAAGGCGAAACCATCACAGCGGTGGATATTGGCGACCCGGATAATTTCAAACTCCTGCAACGGGACAAAGACACACTGGTTGTCAAACCTATTGGCTTTGGTGGTGACAGCAACTTAATTATCTATGGAGAGAACGACCGGATTTATCCATTCTATGTTCGTGTAGAAGGTACGAACAGCAAGAACATTCCCGATCTTGTTTATAATATCAAAGGCGAAATTCCCAAGGAATTTGAAGTCGCAACAAACGAACAAAACGACAAAACAACAAAAACACAAAACAACATCAAAGAAGATATTTCCGACCTTACCCCCAGTGGGTATATGAAAACCGATGGCGATGACTTCATTCAACATGTGCCTTTCGACCCGGACAAACTTCATGGCTGGGGGCAATACAAGCTTTGGGGTGCTGAAGAACTGCGCCCCAAGACGGTCTATCGTGACGATCACTTTACGTACATCAAGTACAGTAAAGAGCAATGGGCCGCCCTGGAACTGCCGACCGCATATGTGGTGCGCAATGAAATTGACGAATTGGTCAATACACACATTAAAGGCACAACATATATCATCGAAAACACAAGCAAACTGATCACGCTGAAAGCTGACAGCACGTTCCTTTGCATTGAATATCTAGGTGGCGAAGAATGAGTACGATAGCCTGTTCATTCTTCATGACGCTTGGGCTTACATTAAGTGGTGTCTGTGATGACACTAATCCCAAAGTAAAAGCGGTCGATCTGCCTGAAGAAGATCGCACAGTATGGGAATACGAAGCCCCGGCCCCGCCGCCTCCACCTAAAAAAGTGGAGCCGCCGAAACCTCCCGTCATGCCTCCGGTGGTGATTGAAAAAACGATCATCAAAGAAGTGAAGGTTCCCGTTGAACCCAAACCTAAACCGATGAAAGTGAAAAAAGCCCCACCTAAACCGGACCCGGTGCGCGTATGGCTTGAACAAAGAGCCAAACAACGCCCCAGTTTCAACGACACCGACAATCATTTCGTTGAACTGGCATCCCTGAAGGGATCGGCTGGCGGATTGAGTGCGCCGTCACTTAGCAGTGAAAAAGGTCTGAAAACTCCTGCGCCAAAAAGTTACCAAGCGGAGAAAGTAGAATCAGGTGAACCAATCAGTAACAGCCGTATTTTTACAGCGGACCGTTATATGGCCGGATTTCTGGAAGGCGGTATCAATAGTCAGCTTTCTTCCAAAGAAGGTGGCGACATTGTTATTCAAATTTCCCGCCATGTCTTTGGATATGGTACACGCAACATCCTTATTCCAAAAGGTTCACGCCTTTTGTGCAACTACGATAGCCCGGACAGCCTAAATGCCACTCGTGTGGCAATCACCTGTTTCCGTATCCTCCTTGGTGGGGATCAGGAAGGCAAGCGGGTGGAAATCGCACAATTAGAAGCGACAACTCGCGATGCACAAGGCCGTGCGGGAACAACGGGAACGGTCGATAACCATTTCGATGAACAATATGGCACAGCCCTTGGGCTGGCTGGCATCAGCGCTCTTGTGCGCGGTGCCTCGGCATATTTGACCACAAATTCCAGTGGAGAAACCACTACAACCGGAGAAATTGCAGACAGTGCAAGCCAGGAACTTGGCACCCGGTTTGGCGAAATCAGCGCCAGTATTCTTGAGAAGACAACGAGCATTGTTCCAACCATCACTGTTAGCCAGGGCAAACGGGTTTTCATCAAACCACGTAAAGACTGGTACTTAAAGGAAGTGAACTCATGAAATTGAAATATTTATTCCCTGCCCTCTTTGGGTGTTTGATTTCTCTAAGTGTCATGGCACAAACAGCCGGAAACACAGAAGAAAAAAACTTGTCCGAAGAAGTGCCGACCACAGCCCTGGTCGAAATTCTTACGGCCCCTCATCAAATTGTAAATCTGCCCGAACAGGCAGTTCAAATTGATATGTCCCTACTGAACATTCCTTCCGGGGCGAAAGACCTGGCAGAAGGTGTCGTTGCTAAAGGATACGCTCGTTCTGTCGAGGTTGAAGGACAAAAGATTGGGCAAGTTGTCCTGGTCGGTGTTGCCAAAGGTGACAAGTCGGAACCTTTGGACAGTCAGACATTTTCTGCTCAGTTCGAAATGAATGACGACAATATCAAACCCGATCAACCCATCAAAATCATGGGCGACGGCCAGCAATTGATTGAAGCATTGAAACGGCTTCAGGAAGAACCGCAGGAGGAAGAAACCGAAGAACAACAAACGGTGCAAACACCAGAGCCGGATTCTTCAAGCCAGGGGGAAAACGGCAATGCGCAAGCCGCTGGCTATACATCGCCCGATCCTATTGAGAAGAAAGAAGAAGGAGAAACAGAAGTAAAATACACCACAAACGGCTGTGGTGTACGGGTTGATGAAGGCAAGCTGCAAGCCATTCAGCAGACCATGGCACAAACATACAAAGGCGGTTCATTGGAAAGTGAAAGTGCCTGTATGGATGGCGATACAGTTTTTGCGCTTGAGAAAAGCTATAAAAACTGTGCTGGACAAGACATTGTCGATCTAACGGCTACCCCTCCGACCGCTACGGCGCAATTCCAGTATTACTATGTAAATACTATTCTTGGCTCCAACCAAACACATGGAGAATGCCAGCCAGACCCAGAAATGGTTTTCAACATTGTTGAAAAACACGGGGCTTGTATGATTTCTCTTGATTACACTCCGGGGGCCGAGAAAGCCGTCTTTCAGTCTCAACTTGTTTATATGAACAGCAATAATGTGGAAACACAGGTTCGCGGGTGTGAAGCGTCTGTCGAAAAACCTGCTGTGCTTTTGGTACGCACTACGTCTGGCTGCAACCTTCGCCATGATTTTGGTGGCAACAAGTCTTACCGTCAAGCGGTATGGACGTACCAGGACAACGGCACGACCTATCAAGCGGGTGGATGCCAGGACGATGGCACAGAATATGACCATGTGAAGACATATAAAGATGACGCAGGAAAGTATTTGTGCACGCCTATTCAGAATGGAAATAGTGTAACCCTGCAAGGCATCACCGATTTGATTAACGCCGTCATCGATGACGGAATTGATTTGATCATTACAGAAGATTTATCCAGATTAAGTCGTGACCAGGGAGACATTGCCAATTTCTACAAGAAGGTAACCTTCCTGGGCGCTGTAATTGAGTCTATCGAAGAAGGCGCAATTTCAGAATTACACATTGGCCTTAAAGGTACAATGAACGCCCTTCAATTAAAAATGATCTCTGATAAGACCCGGCGTGGAGGAATTGCATCAGCACAAAGAGGCACATTTCAAGGTGGAAGAAGTTATGGCTACAAAACTGTAAAGAAACTTGAAAATGGCGAACTTGTTCCTGGTCTTCGTGAAATTGACCAAGAAGAAGCCGATATCGTTAAGAAGATATTTGATTTTTTCCTTTCCGGCCAATCTCTGAAGGAAATCTGTGATTACCTCAACAAAAGAGGCATACCTTCACCACGAGGGAAACAATGGCGTGCTTCAGCACTTACCGGGACATATAAGCGACACACTGGGTTATTGCGAAACAGCATGTATATGGGAGAAATGACGTACAATAAGATGCGTTATGTCAAACACCCTTCTACTGGCAAAAAAATAAGCCGCATGAACCCGCCTGAAGAATGGGTTCGTGTACCAGTGCCAGAGCTAGCGATCATTTCGAAGGAAACATTTGAAGAAGCGCAAAAACGAATTGAAATGGTAGCTTTCACGCGAAAATCAAAAAAACCAAAAAATATTGTCCTGGACCCGCAAACAAATTCTGGACGGCCATTTAAATTTGCTCGGTACATTACAAGCGGTGTTACTTTTTGTGGAAGTTGTATAAGCAAGCTCCAGCCGTCACGCGGTGGTGAAATAAAATGCAAAAACCAAAAGTGTCAAAAACGTAATACTCCTTATGCCCGGCTGGATGTTCTAAGAACTGTTGTAAAAGAACATAAACGTTTTACCTGGCAAAAACTTGAATCCTATAATCACTCGCCTGAAGCCGAAAAGATATTGGCGAAAATAGATAAAATGGAAGCCAAGATCAGAGAAGAGAAAGAACGTTCACGCGCTATCATCAATAAAATTTTGAGCGATGTTGTACCTTCTGCTTTGGGAACCGACATGCTGAAAGAAATCAATGATGAAATCCGTACCATCGAAGGCCAGGTGATTGCGCAAAAGCGAAGACTGAAAATCATTGACCGAAAAGAAATGGTATTGATTGCCAAAAAATTCCTAGAAGACATAGACCGCTACTATGAAACGGATAGTGCCGATGCCGCCCGGCGTATTTCAAATTGCACAAATAAGATTATATTGAAAAATGTTCGTACAGTCCGAATTGAATATAACCTGGTCAAGATGGTTGAACTGTACTTGAGTTAAAAAAAAGGGAGGCAAAGCCCCCCCTATTTTTTTTGACATTTAGCCATGTTCCTTAACTGGGAAGCTCTCTGAGCAATGTTTTGAGCCTCACTACCCGTTTTTGCTTTGATCGGGATATCCAGTCGTCCTAAAACCGGGTCTGTTGTCACAATGTTTACGATGTGTGGCACATTGTCCAATTGATAGAAGTTCGCGCCTGGTTCTTTACTCGCCTCATGCACTTCCACAAAACGGATTGTGCAAGGGTCAATGTAATGGCTGGTGTAAGGGATTAATTGCAATTTATCTGAAGGCGAATGACTATGGTTTGTTTGCCCAGCCAGTACGACATTTGATAGAAGGGCAAATACAGAAACCGAAAGGCAGAATAAAAATTTCATCATTGCCGGTTCTCTTCAAAGTTTGCACCAGGCAAATAGAAACAAGCCCATTCACCGTTCATCATTGCAGTCCAGATTGGGTGCATCGCTCCGATCTGATATGTATTTGGCTTGTCATTCATTTTATATAACACATGGCTAACCAAGTGCTCGCCGTTATAGGTGACACCATATAACAACGGCAACATTCCATCACCCAAATGTACTTCTGTTTTGTCATTAACCTGTCTGAAGGAGATTTTCCAGGACCGTGCTTCGGGTCCAGTAGGATAAAGGGCAATATAATGACCATCATCGTGGTCTTTTGCTTCTGGTGCTATTTCCGGTCGGCACGGTCCGTCATTGACCGCAACGCGCGTTTGAAATGCTTCGTTATATTCACTCAATTTAGCCTTGGTTACTGTAGCAACGGCATAATCGGCACTGGCCGGGTTAACCAGGCAGAGGAAAGCAGTAGCACAAAGAGCAGAAGTAAGTTTCTTCATTTCTATTCCTTTGTTTATATTCATCTTGTTCGGCATTATGCGCAAAAGCAGATTGAATATCAAATGACCTTTTCTGCTATAGGCTTACCTAGAACCTGTTGCATGTGTCGCCCATGCAATTTTCTTCAATTCCATAAGCTGTTCTTCTTGCTTACTTAGCTGACGTGAAAGAAGCACATGATTTTCTTGTGTCCTTGTGTGTAACATCATCATCACGTCACGTTGCTGTTTCAATAATGCAGATTGATATTTTGCTTCAACTTTCATGGAGCCAACCTGAAAGCCGATGAAACCAACGATGACACAAGCCAAAGCCACATATGCAGGAACGATGAAATTATTTTTCTTCTCTGGTGCTTCAGTCACAACCGTTTTTTGACGGCGTTTGCTCAAGACCTTTTGAAGTGTTGGAGACATTTTCATTCTGTTTTACCCTTCGTTTTCCACAACCGTTCTTCGGCTTTTTTGATGAATTCCATTTGATCGTTGTGCAGTTGAATACCTTGCTCATACACCATGAAAGCTTCTGTGGCTTTGAAGGTAAAGAAAACGATCACCAGGAAGAACAAACCTTTTATCGATAAACTCATTGTTTCTTTCCTGTCCTAAATAGTGTTTGCAATATCTCGGATTTTACCCAGGCTATTTTCAAGTTTCTTGATTTCAGCCGATAAAATCGCACGATCTTTAACATCGTCAAATGTCGGATACCGTTCTACCTGGTCAATGTGACCTCGGATCATAAAGTTCATGTCGTTTGCCAGATCGGGAAAGCCAGACTGAAGAAAATAGAACATCCGAAGGAAAAGACCATGTGCCAGTGTTATCTTCCGGTCGCCTGTCGCATACTTGCTCAAGGTCGGCTTATCGATCCCGGTTAGATCACTTACACGATCAATCCAACCACTTCTGCCACCTTTCAATTTATCTGCAATAATGATAAATTCTTCCTGTGTCATTATCGGATCAGACATTTCTTTGCTTCTGCCTCCACTTTATTGCCAACTAAAACAAATGAAACAGTTGACAACACAAAACAACAAAACAACGGTTGTTAATTTTTCTTTCTACGATTTACCAGGTCTTCATCGTGAACCGTAATTCCTGCCTCTTTGAACGCATGAAGCATATTGAGGCGTAATGGTTCATCTTCGTCGTAAAAGCTTTTCAATTGCTGCCAGACGTATTTCGGAAACTGAACCGTTTTAGACATATCGGTTCTATCGTCTTTTTGCGTTGCCTTCTTAGACTGAAGATTTGGCATATTATCGCCTTCTTCCTTTAACGCACCTTTGAGTGCATCACCGTCGATTTTCTTCATTTTTTTATTCGTTGCCATAACATCCTCACAAAATCACATTGAAACAAATTAACAATTGAACAAAATCACAAACTAACAATTGTTTCAATTTCTTTTGCAAGTTCTCTGATCAATTCAGCGCCCTTGCTTTTGGGATTTAACACCTCTGGGGATGAACCGGAAAACCGTGCTTCCTTAAAGATCGTCAAGTCTTTGATCTCGGTATCAAAATGCGGAAATTCAAAATCCTTAACTTGCTCTTTTGCAAATTTGTAGGCATTTGAATATTTAGTGCGAGTCAACAAAAGACGGAATGGAATATCACGCTTACCAAGTCGGCTTGCATTTTGAATGATCTTTTTCGTCTTCACTGCCTCAATGATATCATCTTCACTAGGCTGTGCCGGAACAATGACCAGGTCGGCAATACTGGCGGCATAAAGCTGGTGGTTTGATAGGACACCAGCCACATCAATAATTGTTACGTCATAATCAGCCTGAAGGCTCAAGCCCGTGTCAATGATGTTTTCGGCTTCAAGTTCCTGAACCCACTTGATACCATCCACAAGACTTTCATCTTCGGAAATGACTTCTGCATCGATCTTACGCTTGTTGAACCAGTTGGTGATATTGTGGTTAGGATCGCAGTCAACAACGGCTACAGTCTTACCTGCACTTGACCAGTATTCTGCCAAGGAAAACGCTGTTGTTGTTTTCCCTGGACCGCCTTTACCGGATGATAAGGCGATAACAAATCCATCATCTTTTTTCATTTCAATACTTCCGTATAACAAAACAACAAATGTTAATTTGTGACTATTTATCTTTGACCATGGCTTCAAGTTCAAGAACCCGAGCTTCATATTCCGCAATAGCTGCGGTCATGGTTACAGCCATTGCATTCATAGCTTCTGACATGCTGCCTTGGATTGGCTTTCCTGCAATGCAATCGTCCGCAACGGCAAATGCCTTTTTCCTAGAAATCACGCCATTTTTCAAATAGGCCACACCATCCTCGATGCGCACCATGTACAAGCGATGTTCGTCATCGCGGAACACGGCATGGTCGGGAGATTCAACAGAAGACAAAAGAAGAGAACCTTTAACTTCCCTACCTTTTTGATCAAAACACTTCATCTTGAAACCCTTTCATAAATCACAAAACAACAAACTAACAAAATCACAATAACAGAACTAAACAATATAACAAGTGTTATTTTGTTGTTTTGTTTATTTGTTGTTATTAACAAATCTCTTTATCGCCATAATCAGCCGTTCAAACCTTGTTTTCGGATTTGCTCCACATAGACGTTCTAGCGTGTCCTGAATATCTTGATTGTACATTTTGCCCTCTTTAGTTACACCAGACTTTACGTTTCTTCCCGCCTTCATAGGGGACCGCATATCCTGCATTAAGCATGAGTTGTCCAAAGTCTCTTTGATCTGGCAATTTCACTGCCGCAATAATTCGCCCTGGATAAAAGCCCGGTTTGATATCCTGCAATGTGACTTGCATCTTTTTTTTCAGAATGCCTTTTGCAAACCTTGTTGCTTTCTTCCCAGCTAATCTTTCAGCAGGACATTGAACACCGATTTTCGTTTCCGGCGTGTCAATATGCGCAACACGGACACTGGTTTGATGAAATTGGCCGTCTACATTTATCCTGGCTTTGAATGTGTCACCGTCGATCACATACAGAACACGCGCCGGAACATCGGAAAATACCGGGCTTGCAAAGAGAAGGCAGGAAAGAAAAACGGCACACGCCCTGTAAATAATTGATATTCCGCGTTTTTCCGCGTTTTTCAACACCTTACAGACTCCAAACGGTACGTAGCCTGTGATAAAATTCGCCAAATATAGGTGTGTGGCGAGGACTGGTACTCCCCGCCACACATTCCATCCTCCCAATCTTTTCACACACGAAAGGACAGAATTCTTATGTTCGAAGCTGATCAAATCATTTGGTTTATCAAAACCTTCAAAACTGAAAGAGAAATCGTACATCACATACTTGGCGCGATTATTCTCTCGATGATAATCATCGTTCACGTTTTCAGCAGAAAGTATAAAATTATCTATGCTAACACCTTCCGTTACACTGCTTTCTTGATGGGCGTGTTTGCGATAAGTCTTACCGGAAGTATGGCCTTGTATTTTTACGCCTAGCATTTCATTACCCCTCTTTCCGATCTCGGTGATCCAAAATCCGAGAAATCGTTGTTTGAGGGGCAATTGCTGGGGCTGGCTTGGTTGCAACACCGATGAAAAAGCGGCTGGCGCTTGTGTGGATCGCACCGATCCGCTTCATCAACGCCGTTTCGATGGCAATCAATGATCTGAGCTTGTCACCGCGCTTTTCTCCGGTGATATGCCAGTTTGCTTGGGGCAAATCGTCAAAATATTTTTCCCACAGTTCAATGGCGCGAGTTGAAACAGCTTCCCAAGTCCGGGGTAAATCACGATCTGGATCAAGAAACTGGCAAGCTCTGGTCGCCAAATCAAGGAAGTCAGTCACATTCTCAGAGCCTACAGTCAATTTCCGAGGCTGTTTTTTGCGATCTCCCTTTGGAGACAGACTACTTTTTTTGATTTGGGATGATGCTTTTGCCGTTCCATGCGGATTTTCTTTTGAACTTGTTCGGGCAGGGGCTTTGCCCCGGTGCGCCCGAACTCCTTTTGAAACACTACGAGTAATATCTGTAGTATGAGAATTAAAATTCTCTACGGAGTGAGTCTCAACGTTGACACTACCCCCCTCAGAAAAAGAAAGTGCATCATCCGCAGTTAAACGATCCGGCTTTTTTAAAAAATGGTCCTTATAACGAACAAATGAATACTCATTAATTTCGTTGCAAGGCTTACCGTTTTTAAAAGTTTTTACTCTCTTCACCAACAAAACCGCAATTTCTTCAAGCAATTTTACTGCTCTTTGAATGGCACTGCGGGAACAAGGGAGGCGATTAACTAGTTCTGTATAAGAAATCTTGTTTCTATCTTCTTGCCTTACGATAAAGGCTATTCGGTCAAGCACAGTTATTGTTGCAGGACTTAAGTCAGCAATTCTCAACATCTTAGGCAAACGCTCTCGTGCTTCCCCCGCCAATTCCCGCAACTCCTTCAGCTTGTCTTTGTCCCTGGAGCGATTTCGCCAGGTTAATTGTTGACCGTCTTTTACTTTGCCCTCACGTTCCAAAACTTCACGACGTATCAATTGCTCTGCGCGGAGGTTTTCACGCGGTGTATTTAGAAGCTGTTGATCTGTTTCATCCGTATGAACAACCAGGGCATCAAATAAGTTTTGCTGCGACCGTTTCGTTTGCCTTTGGTGTTTTTCAAAATAGAGCTTTCGGCCTGTCCAAAAACTACATCCACGCGGGAAATATCGTTCCAGAAATGTCATCGGTGCCTTGTAAAGCGCATCAACAGAAAGATGATGATATTCCGGTGGTAAAAAGTAGTTGAAAGCCGCCGAAGGCCGCATTTCTCCTGTATATTCAGTCATTTATTCAATGACGGTAAAAGGGCTAAAATCCTTGAAAAACTGTTGACACGGAGGCAACAAACAACGATAATAACAGCAATTAATTTGCTATTAAGTCATGGACGATTTTGTAGCTTCCAAAAGCCCTCGAAGTACCAATTCGAGGGTTTTTTATTTCCCGAATATCAACGCCTGAAAGCGCATAGAAAACCGGGAAGACAACTATATTTCTGTGGAAAAAAGTTTACCGATCACTCCCTGCGCGCCCTTACTATGGGGTTGACAACTATGGGACGTGGTCCCATAGTTGTCGAACTAACTGACAGGAAAGAAAGGTTGGTTGCGGGGGCCAGATTTGAACTGACGACCTTCAGGTTATGAGCCTGACGAGCTACCGGGCTGCTCCACCCCGCGTTGGTATATAAACGCAAAAGCCGTCCATCTGGGCGGCTTTTTTGTAACGATTGTGTTTAGGTTATTATCTGTTCTGTTTGGAAGGCTTGGCAGCGACTTACTCTCCCGCGCCTTAAGACGAAGTACCATCAGCGCAACGTGTTTTCACGGCCGAGTTCGGGATGGGATCGGGTGTTTGCCACGTGCCATAACCACCAAGCCATCCAAAGAGAACAGAGATTATCTTCATTAGCGCTTAAGCGCCGCTCGGCTCCTTCACGTTCGCCCTTAAGTGGGCTTTGTTCCGGCCTGCACACTTGTGCAGGTTGCCTTCTATTATACTTTTAAGTATCTGAGTTGATTAATGCAGTAGATTTTTACTTCTACGCATGATGGTAAGCTATTCAAGCCTATCGAATGATTAGTATCAGTTAGCTTCATGTGTTACCACACTTCCACACCTGACCTATCAACGTGGTAGTCTTCCACGATTCTCAGGGATACCTAGTTTTTAGGGGGTTTCCCGCTTAGATGCTTTCAGCGGTTATCCCTTCCGAACTTAGCTACCCAGCGATGCTGTTGGCACAACAACTGGTACACCAGAGGTTCGTCCACCCCGGTCCTCTCGTACTAGGGGCAGCTCCTATCAAGTATCCTCCACCTACGGCAGATAGGGACCGAACTGTCTCACGACGTTCTAAACCCAGCTCACGTACCACTTTAATTGGCGAACAGCCAAACCCTTGGGACCTGCTCCAGCCCCAGGATGTGATGAGCCGACATCGAGGTGCCAAACACTACCGTCGATGTGAACTCTTGGGTAGTATCAGCCTGTTATCCCCGGCGTACCTTTTATCCGTTGAGCGATGACCCTTCCACGAGGAGTCACCGGATCACTATGACCGACTTTCGTCTCTGTTCGTCTTGTCAGACTCACAGTCAGGCAAGCTTATGCCATTGCACTCTAAAAGCTGATTTCCGACCAGCCTGAGCTTACCATCGTGCGCCTCCGTTACGCTTTGGGAGGCGACCGCCCCAGTCAAACTACCCACCACGCAGGGTCCCGGATCCGGTTTCACGGACCGCGGTTAGACATCAATATTCAAAAGGGTGGTATTTCAAAGGTGGCTCCACAACAACTGGCGTCGCTGCTTCAAAGCCTCCCACCTATTCTACACATTTGAATACTAATGCCACTGCGAAGCTATAGTAAAGGTGCACGGGGTCTTTCCGTCTAACCGCAGGAACTCCGCATCTTCACGGAGAGTTCAATTTCGCTGAGTTGGTGTTGGAGACAGCGGGGAAGTCGTTACGCCATTCGTGCAGGTCGGAACTTACCCGACAAGGAATTTCGCTACCTTAGGACCGTTATAGTTACGGCCGCCGTTTACCGGGGCTTCAATTCATGGCTTGCACCACTCCTTTTAACCTTCCGGCACCGGGCAGGCGTCAGACCCTATACGTCGTCTTGCGACTTCGCAGAGCCCTATGTTTTTAGTAAACAGTCGCCACCCCCAATTTTGTGACACCCATAAAAAGTTGCCTTCATATGGGTCACCCTTATCCCGAAGTTACGGGTGAATTTTGCCGAGTTCCTTCAACACCATTCTCTCAAGCGCCTTGGTATGCTCTACCTGCCCACCTGTGTCGGTTTGGGGTACGGTCTATACGGAGGAGTTATTTCCTGGAACACCATGATTGCACACACAATCCAATAAGCGTGTACAACTACCGGCATTCGTCACTACCTCCAGGTTCAGGAATATTAACCTGATTCCCATCAACTACGACTTTCGTCCTCGTCTTAGGGGCCGACTCACCCTGCGCGGATTAGCCTTGCGCAGGAACCCTTGGGCTTACGGCGACAGTGTTTCTCACACTGTTTATCGCTACTCATGTCAGCATTCTCGCATCTGATACCTCCAGCAATGCTCGCGCATCACCTTCGCAGGCTTACAGATCGCTCCGCTACCACAGTCAAAAGACTGTCCACAGCTTCGGTACACGGCTTGAGCCCCGGTACATCTTCGGCGCAGGACGGCTTAATTAGACCAGTGAGCTGTTACGCTTTCTTTAAAGGGTGGCTGCTTCTAAGCCAACCTCCTGGTTGTTTTGGCCTTCCCACATCCTTTCCCACTTAGCACGTGATTTAGGGACCTTAGCTGGTGGTCTGGGCTGTTTCCCTCTCCACTACGGACCTTAGCACCCGTAGTGTGTCTGCCAGATAGTACTCATCGGTATTCGGAGTTTGGTTCGAGTTGGTAAGGCTCGCGCCCCCCGTCCCGATCCAGTGCTCTACCCCCGATGGTATTCATCTGACGCTCTACCTAAATAGATTTCGCGGAGAACCAGCTATCTCCAGGTTTGATTGGCCTTTCACCCCTAGGCACAAGTCATCCCCGTCTTTTTCAACAGACGTGGGTTCGGTCCTCCAGTGCGTGTTACCGCACCTTCAACCTGCTCATGCCTAGATCACCTGGTTTCGGGTCTAATCCATCGAACTCAGTCGCCCTATTCAGACTCGCTTTCGCTGCGCTTACGCCTATCGGCTTAGGCTTGCTCGATAAATTAACTCGCTGACCCATTATACAAAAGGTACGCCGTCACAGATCAAG